>NZ_FOIF01000001.1:0-60871 GCF_900111575.1 Anaerobranca gottschalkii DSM 13577
TAAATTAGCCCAACAATGGATTACAGAAGAAACAGCCTAGCTTTTGTTTAGCAGAGCCCGGGCAGGAACTAGTAATCGGCTTGCGAACTCTTGACAAACCGAAGTCTTAAAAGGCTAAAATTGGTAACGTCAAGGGCTTATTTGTTATGCCTTTCTTTTGTTCCCTTCGCCCTTGTTATCTTTGAATTAGCCTTTTAAGACTGTTTGTCAAGAGCGATTACGTTATTTTTCTTTATGCTAATCTGTTCGTGTGGTATTTAATCTATTTTTTCATAGAACTTTTTACATTACCACCCTATTCTCTATATTAGACGATTGGAAAAGGAAAAAGTTCTATTATTGATAAAAATTTTTTTTTAGCATATAATAATAAAATCTAGTATAAAAAGGATGGTGTTTTAATGTTATCAAAGGAAAAAATCGAAAGAATTAACTTTTTAGCCAAAAAACAAAGGGAACAGGGTTTGACAGCTAGAGAAAAAGAAGAACAACAGGAATTAAGACAAGAATATATAAAAACAATAAAAAATCAGGTTAAAGCTGCCCTAGATAACACAAAGTTTATAGATGAAAAAGGAAATGAAATTAAAGTAAATCATAAATATCGACACAAAAGCTGTGGTTGCGGCTGTGGTCATAAACATTAAAACGAGGGAATTTCCCTCGTTTTTTACTTAATACCTGCCATATAGTTTTGTTAGTTCTGCTAATCTTAAGGCTATACTTTCAGTTAAATCTCCTTTTTTAAATCTCCATGTCCAGTTACCGCTAGCAGTACCAGGGACATTCATCCTCCCTTCTGCTCCAAGACTTAAAATATCTTGTAAGGGGAATATTGCTATGTTACAAACAGTAGATAAAGCTAGCTGAATAATATCCCAAGAAATATCTTTCCCATCACTTTTGGAATATTTTAAAGCGTATTCTCTATCCTGAGGTGAAGCTTTTTCAAACCAACCTAAAATCGTATCATTATCGTGGGTGCCTGTATATACTACTGAATTTTTTTCATATTTATAGGGGATTACATCACTTTCTTCTTTCGAATCAAAGGCGAATTGTAATATTTTCATTCCTGGGAAATTAAATTGTTCTCTAATCTCATGAACTTCTTTAGTAATAAAACCTAAATCTTCTGCAATGATAGGTAATTTACCTAAAGCCTTTTCTATACTGCTAAATAAATCGGCACCAGGTCCTTTTCTCCAAACTCCATTGACAGCCGTTTTTTCTCCATATGGAACAGCCCAATATGCTTCAAATCCCCTGAAATGATCTAAACGAACAATATCCACTAACTGTAAAGTCACTTTAAACCTATCTATCCACCATTTGTAATCATCTTCTTTCATTTTATCCCAATTGTATAATGGATTTCCCCATAATTGACCTGTAGCACTAAAATAATCTGGTGGCACCCCTGCTACCTCGGTAGGATAACCTTTTTCATCTAAACAAAATAATTCTGGCTGTGACCAAACATCGGCACTATCAAAGGCAACAAAAATTGGAATATCACCAATAACTTCTATGAAGTTTTTATTTGCATAACTCTTCAAATCCATCCATTGCTCATAAAAAATATATTGTATAAATTTTTGAAAACCAATTTCCTCTTTTAATTTTTCTTTCCAATATTCCAGGGCACTAGCTTCCCTTTTCGCTATTGGTTTATCCCAAGTATTCCAAACTGCTCCTTTATAATGTTCTTTTAAAGCCATAAATAGTGCATAATCATCTAACCATTTCTTTTGATTATGGCAGTAATTTTCATACTTTTCTTTTTGTATTTTTGTAGCATGTTTTTTAAAATTATTATAGGCTTTATTGAAAACAGAAAATTTAAAGTTAATTACTTCCCCAAACTCTACATGGTTATCATCAAATTTCTTAGGAGGTTTAATGTCTTCCTTTTTGAGGAAACCTTCTTGTACTAATTTATCTAAACTTATTAATAAAGGGTTTCCAGCAAAAGCAGAGAAACATTGATAAGGTGAATCTCCAAATCCTGTAGGTCCAAGAGGTAAAATTTGCCATAATTTTTGTTTGCTAGCCACTAAAAAGTCAACAAAATCATAGGCTTCTTTCCCTAAATCACCTATACCATAAGGACTGGGTAAAGATGTTGGATGTAATAAAATCCCGCTTGATCTTTTAAACATTAGTATTCGCTCCTTTTTATTATAATTTAAAGGGAGGCCAATACTTATAAAATTATAGGCTTATATGACCTTAAAAAGTATCCTAGTCTATTTTAATTCGATATAAATATAAAATTTCCTGCTAACAATATGCTCTGCTATTAAATTTTAATTATTAAAATTTACTTAATGGTGATGTTTATGATTACTCTTTAATAATGCTATTACTAACACACTAACAAAAACCAACCCCCAAAAACTGCTAGAATGACTAGTACCACTTTTTATAGTAAAAGAGATATTTATTCCAGGAAATAAATGATGAAAAACAATAGCACTGAAGATAGAAAACAGTGGCAATACGATTAAATATAATACCATTGCCCTCTTACCGAAAGCCTTATTTAGCATTAATAACTGACTAGTATTTGTTGCTGGACCTGTAATCAAAAAAACTATTGCTATAGCCGGAAAAGCCCCTTGGTTAATTAACGAAGCTACAAAGGGAATTGCACCTACATTACATACAAACATAATAACTCCTAAAAAAGCCGTTATTGTGAAAGAAAATACTTCCATAGAACCTAAGATATATTTAACAAAATCAGTTGGAACGAAAACTGTTAAAATCCCTGCCACAATAAAACCATAAACTAATGCCGGTGCTAATTCAACAGCTAAATTATTAAATGCCCAATCTAAACCAGAAATCACATTATCTTTTAATACCTTCCCTTTTTTTTCATCATGGTTAACATTACAACAACCACTCTTTTTCTTACCTCCAATATATTGAATATCAGGAACAAAAATATTTGCTAAAACTCCTAGAATTATTGCGGAAAGTCCTACAGTTAATATATAACCTAAAGTTAGTTGAAAACCCAACACTGATATACTTAAACCTATAGAAGCGGGATTAACTGCCGGTGCTGCTACTAATAAAGCTAAACAGGGTCCTATAGCTACTCCTTTTTTATGTAAGGCCAAAGATATCGGGATTATACCACAACTACACACCGGTAATAAGATTCCAATTAAACTTGCCCAGATTATTGGAAAAAAACCTTTCCCTCCAAGATATTTTTGTAGCAATTTATCAGGAATAAGCTGGTGGATTAATCCTGCTACAAATAAACCTACTAAAAACCAAAGGGCTGTTTCTTTTATTAACCCCCAAGTAACTAAAGACAAATGAAAAATTTTTTCCATTTAGTAACTACCCTTTCTATTTGTTTTTTGATTATATTTATTATTTCAATTAAAAATTTAGTACATTTGACATTATTCTCTTTTAAATGTATTATTAAATTAAAAATAAAGGAGGTATTTAATATGTTATCAGAAAAACTTTTAAATGAATTAAATTTACAGTTGAAATATGAAATGGAATCTGCAAATTATTATCTAGCAATGGCAGCTTACTGTGATTCTTTGGATCTCCCCGGCTTTGCTAATTTCTTTTTAGTTCAAGCTGAGGAAGAAAGATTCCATGCTATGAAGTTCTATAATTTCATCAATGATCTAGGGGGCAAAGTAACTATTTACGGTTTTGCTGATCCTAGAAACGACTTTTCATCTTTAGAAGATGTTTTCCAATCTGCATTAAAACACGAGCAATTTGTTACAAAAAGAATACATACGATTTTAGATTTAGCAAATGAAGAAAAACATTATCCAACAATTAGTTTTCTACAATGGTTTGTAGATGAGCAAGTTGAGGAAGAAGCTAGTATGAGTCAATTATTAAGTAAAGTTAAAAGATTAGGAGAAGATAACCCAGGAATCTATATGTTAGATGAAGAACTAGCAAAGAGAACCTTTACACCTCCTGCCACAGAATAATTTTTCCAAAAAATTCAATTGACTTATATATGAAAAGTTAATATAATATAATTCCAATCACATAAAAAAACTAATTTTGAGTAAATGGGATAGTCGCGGGTACAATAGCCGAAAGGCTGTACCTGAGGAAAGTCCGAGCTCCATAGGGCAGGGTGCTGGGTAATACCCAGTGGGGGCGACCCCAAGGAAAGTGCCACAGAAATAAACCGCCTTAAGTTTACCTTAAGGTAAGGGTGGAACGGTGCGGTAAGAGCGCACCAGCAGTTAGGCGACTAACTGGCTAGGTAAACCCCACCTGGAGCAAGACCAAGTAGGAGGGATATAGGAGTGGCCCGCTCTCCCTCGGGTAAGGTCGCTTGAGGTGTTAGGCAACTAACATCCTAGATAGATGACTATCACTTTTCCTTTGGAAAAGTACAGAACTCGGCTTACAAGTTTACTCAAAATTATCATAAAAATAAAGTGGTCTATTTTTAGACCACTTTTTTCTTTAATAATTCCTATTTAAATCATATAGTGGTACTTTTCTTATACCACTAAAAAAAGCCACAAGATTATTGGGAAAACTAGATATTTTTCTATTAAAATTTGAAGCTATTCTATTATACTCAGCCCCTGATATGGAAACTTTTTCATCAATTTCCCGTAACCTTTTAAATTGGCTAAAGTTCTCAACTTCTATATCTAATTTCTCTTTTAAAAAATTAGTAAAAATTAAAAATCCCTCTTCTATATTTTTTATCTTGTTTATATTTTCTCCATTGTAAATCCCTTCTTCACTTTCTAGGATTTCTTTTATATCACCTATTACGATAAAATAAATATATTTACCTCTATCATCATAGAGTTCTGAAAGATCTAAAACAATCCCTTCTTCATTACTTTGGAAATTTATTTCATTATTAAATACATTCATCAAACTAGATATTAGATTAAATCTTTCCTTTAAATCTTCCTCTAAAATTACCTTTGCAGCTTCTAATTCCCGCTCTACATCTAAAATAGAATAATAAACAAACATTAAGCTAACACCTAAAACAATAAAAACAATAAACACAAAAAAAGGCATTAGGGATAAACCCTTTTTTTCCATCGACATTTTAACTCCTCCCTAACCTTTACCTTTAAACTGCCCCAAAGCTTTATAAAAATATATATGGACAAGTATTAACTTTAGTTACATAAACTTCAACATCTTCTAATTTATCATTTACTAATTCCCTTAAATGCTCTAAAACTGGAACCTCTGTATAATAATGTCCTGCATCAATAACTGTTAGTCCTAAATCTACTGCCATTTGACCTTTATGATAATCAATGTCACCAGTTATAAGACATTGACATCCAGCAAATTTAGCTTCTTGAATCAAAGAACCTCCACTTCCGCCACAAATAGCTACTTTAGATATTTTCTTATCTAAATCCCGTGAAAAAATTTTTACTCCTTGGCAGTGCAATTTTTCTTTAACCTTTTCTGCCAATTCTTTTACTTTAATTGGTTCCTCTAGTTCGATAACAGATCCTAACCCAAACACCTTCCCTGTATTATTCAATGGAATTATATCATAAGCCACTTCTTCATAGGGATGAGCCTTAATCATCATTTTTATAACTGAAGATAAAATTTTATTTGGAACTATAGTTTCAAGTTTAATTTCTTGAACCTTTTCTATTGAACCTACTTTGCCAATATATGGATTAGACCCTTCTAAAGGCTTAAAGGTACCTTCTCCTTCAGTCATAAAGGAACAATGGCTATACCTACCAATATGACCTGCTCCAGCTTTGGATATAACTAAAAGAAGATCATGGGCATTTTCCTTAGGAACATAAACAACTAATTTTGAAAGTCCCTCTTTTTCTGTAGGATGTAAAACTGTACCTTTAGGAAACTCTAATTTTTTTCTTAGAGCTTCAGTTACACCTAAGTCCACAACATCTAAATTAGTATGGGCACAATAAACATTTATATTATTTTTTATTCCTTTTATAATAAGCCTTCCTTGTTCCATATCATCCCTAATATTTTTCAATCCTTTAAAAATAAAAGGATGATGGGTAACAATTAACTGACAATTTAATTTAATAGCTTCATCTAATACATCTGAAGTTAAATCTAAAGCCAATAAAACCTTAGAAACATCGGCAGAATAGCTACCTATTAACAAGCCATTGTTATCTTCAGGATAACAAGCTAAATCTTTAGGGGCAATCTCTTCAATTTTTCGAATTATCTCCTGTACTTTCAATTTCTTCAAGTACCTCCTTAATTAAATTATTATCGGCAACTAAACCTTCTTTTATATTTCCAGTATTGCTTCCTTTCTCGAGAAAGTTTAAAATTTTTCTGTTCTTTTCATATTGTTTTTTAAGATAACTGACAAAAGAATCTTCCTTCTTTTCCAATAAAATAGGTCCAAACCTATATTGTTTATAAGATAAAAAGGTAGTACTCCTTTTCTTTTTAGCTTTTATAATCTCATAAAATCTATGACCTTCTTTAGCAATATCTTCATCGATAATTTCCCAACCATTTTTATCTAAATATTCCCTTACAGTTGAAACCTCAGTCATTGGTTGAATTATTAGTGTTAATTCTTTTGAAAAACTAGGTGCTTCTTCTAAGATAGATATTATAGTTTCTCCACCCATCCCTGCTATTATTGCAGTATCAATGTCATCAGTTTTTTCTAAAACCAATAATCCACTTCCTAATCTAAAATCCACCTTTTGTTTAACTCCATATTTTTCTAATGTTTTTTTTGCTGCATTTAATGGTCCTATATTTACATCTGTAGCAATACATTTTTGGATTAGATTATTAATAATTAAATACAGAGGTATGTATCCATGATCTGTACCTACATCTATTACTTTAGATCCTTTATCTATCAAATTAGCTATTTTTTGTAATCTGGGAGTTAACTTCATAAATTCCTCCTAAAAAAATTATATATTTTTATCATATCATATATTTTGTAAAAAAAACAAAAGATATAAAAAAAAACACACTTTTTTGTGTGTTTTATTCACTGTGGTGACCCCTAGGGGATTCGAACCCCTGTTACCGCCGTGAAAGGGCGGTGTCTTAACCACTTGACCAAGGGGCCATGGTTGGTGGGCCCACCTGGACTCGAACCAGGGACCAACCGGTTATGAGCCGGTTGCTCTAACCAACTGAGCTATAGGCCCAAATTTGGCTCCCCAGGTAGGACTTGAACCTACGACCTACCGGTTAACAGCCGGTTGCTCTGACCAACTGAGCTACTGAGGAACGATTTCTAACGACATTTTTTATTATAACTTATTTTTTTTGTTTAGTCAATACTTTTTTTATAAATTTTATTTTTTCTTTCTACAGTTAAGCAGCGACAATATTTATTATATTTAATGCCATAAAAAATGTCAATAATTTTTATGATAAATTTTTTAAACCCCCATCTGAAAATGGGGGTTTTAATATTACTCTAGATAATCTTTAAGCCTCTTACTTCTACTTGGGTGTCTCAACTTCCTTAAGGCCTTTGCTTCAATTTGACGAATTCTCTCCCTAGTTACACCAAACACTTGACCTACTTCTTCTAAAGTCCTTGGTTTTCCATCATCTAGACCAAATCTCAACCTAAGAACTTTTTCTTCTCTATCTGTGAGGGTATCTAAAACTTCCTCCAACTGTTCTTTTAATAATTCAAAAGCTGCAGCATCGGCAGGAGCCTTTGCATCTTGATCTTCTATAAAATCTCCAAGATGACTATCATCTTCCTCACCAATAGGTGTTTCTAAAGATACAGGTTCTTGGGCAATTTTCATAATTTCCCTGACCCTATCTGGAGAGATATCCATATGTTTAGCAATTTCTTCATCAGTTGGTTCTCTCCCAAGTTCCTGTACCAATTGCCTTGAAACCCTAATTAACTTATTAATTGTTTCTACCATGTGAACAGGTATACGGATAGTACGGGCTTGATCTGCAATTGCTCTGGTTATAGCCTGTCTTATCCACCAAGTTGCATAGGTACTAAATTTATAACCTTTCTTATAATCAAACTTTTCAACTGCCTTGATTAACCCTAAATTACCTTCTTGAATTAGATCTAAAAATAGCATTCCTCTACCTACATATCTTTTAGCAATACTTACAACAAGCCTTAGATTTGCTTCAACTAACCTTTTCTTAGCTTGTTCATCGCCTTTTTCCATCCTTTTTGCTAATTCAATCTCTTCATCAGCAGAGAGTAAAGGAACTCTACCAATTTCCTTCAAATACATTCTTACAGGGTCATTAATACTTATCCCTTCTGGCAAGGAAAGATCAAGATCTATGTCAGTAATATCTGATTCAATGTCTGGATCAACAGCAGCTTCATCGATGTCTAATACATCTAAATTATCATCAATAGAATCATCTACTACCTCAATACCCATAGAAATAATTTTTTCATAATATTCATCAATTTGATCAGGTGTTAAATCGAACTCGTGGAGGTAATCCATAATATCTTTATAGGTCAATATCCCCCTACTTTTCCCTCGTTCTAATAGTTCTTTTTTTATTTCAGATAGTTTTTTTTCATTTGCCACTTATACTCCCCCCCTTTCCGAGAGTTAGATTATATAGATAATAGAGTAATGAATTTGACAGATAATATATATTCGCCATTTTTTTAAAAAACCCTTTATTTTTTTCTATTTTTTTCGACTAAATTCGCCATGTATTTTTTAAAATAAAAGTTAAGAATTACTTGTTAAATTTGCTATTAAATATAATAAATTTCTTCTAAATTTATTAATATCTTGATTAGAATATTTTGCTGGTCCTCCCTTTAGTAACTTAGCTTGTCGTAGCTTTGTATTTTGATGGCGAATCAGCAAAAAATTATCGATATTATCATGGGTAAAAATTTCTCCTCTTACTCCTAAGGGATTACCACCTTTTGCTAAAACCATTGATGCTAAACCATAATCTTGAGTTATGACAATATCCCCTTGTTGAGTATCATTTACTAGCTTAATATCAACACTTTGGTCTTTACAATCTAAAAATACATGATCTTCTTGTGAATCAGTTAAATCTGAGTAATGGGCTAAAGTGGTATAAAATGTAAGTGGTAATTTATATTTCTTTGCAATTTCTCTACAACAACTTTTAACTACTTTCGGGCAACCATCTCCATCAACTAATATCCTCATATAAATATTTCCTTTGATAATTATTTTAATATTTATATTCGAGTTTACTATGTAATTTTCCTGCAAAAAAAATGTTAAATTTTAATTTAAGAGTAAAGGCAATTTTCTAGTTTTTGACTATTTAGACTATATATAGTATTGACTTTTTAATTTTTTTTATTCTCAACAACTTATATTAAACTCCAAGCCTTAGGTATAAAGTGTTCTTTAAATATATTAACTATATAACGATCAGTCATCCCTGCAATAAAATCACAAATTGTTCTTTCTAGATTATTTTTTTCAATTTTAATATAAGTTTCTGCTGGTAATTTACGTGGATTTTTTAAATAAAAATGGTATAATAATGTTATGATTTTTTTTGCTTTATACTCTTGGGTTTTAGCAGGAGAATCAATATACACCTTTTTAAACAAAAAACTTCTAAGTTCATCCATAGCTTCTTTAATTTCTGGGGATTGTTTTATTTTAGGACTATTTTGACTAGAATAAATTAAATCTTTAACTAAAGTTTCGATTCTTTGACTTTTAGTTAAACCTAATTTAGATATAGGATAATAGGGCAAATCATTTTCACTAATAATTTTAGCACTAATAGCATCTTCAATATCGTGATTGATATATGCTATTCTGTCAGCTATTTTTACTATTTGTCCTTCAAGGGTAAATGGATCAACAGGTCCTGTATGGTTCAAAATACCATCAAGAACCTCTAAAGTTAAATTTAATCCTACTCCACCACCTTCTAATTTCTCCACTACCCTTAAACTTTGTTCGTTATGTTTAAACCCAAAACTTACCACTGAATTTAAGGCTTCTTCTCCTGCATGCCCAAAAGGAGTATGACCTAAATCATGACCTAAGGCGATGGCTTCTGTTAAATCTTCATTCAACCTTAATCCCCGTGCAATAGTCCTTGAAATTTGGGCCACTTCTAATGTATGGGTAAGTCTGGTACGAAAATGGTCATTTTCTGGAGAAATAAAAACTTGAGTTTTATGTTTGAGTCTTCTAAAAGCTTTAGAATGGATAATTCTATCCCTATCCCTTTGAAAATCCGTTCTAATACTACACTTCTTCTCTTCTTTTTTTCTACCCTTTGTTTGGGAACTAAGGGATGCAAAAGGACTCAACAATAACTTTTCATTGTTTTCCGTAATTTCCCTAATATCCATAGTAGAATCACCTCTAGTGGTATATTTCAACAAAATATTTAATATTCCTTTTTTCCATGTAATAAAAATTAAAAAGATTTATTTAGTACAAACTAATAAAGGTTATTATACAATTCTAGTAGTTCAGGAGGTTATAATTATGAAAAAAATATTTATAACATTATTTTTATTGATATTTAGTATAATAATTCTATTACCAACGGGAAATGTAACGGCCCAAGAATTTAATTTAAGATCCTATATAGTTATGGATGCCCAAACTGGCTATGTAATGTATGAAAAAAATGCTGATACTCCTTACCCACCAGCTAGTATTACAAAAGCAATGACTATGTACCTGATATTTGAAGCATTAGAAAATGGACAAATTACTTTAGATGAAAAAGTTACCGCTGGACCAAGGGTAAAAACAGCTCAAACTCCAGGAGCCCAAACTATATTTCTCCAACCAGGACATCAAGTATCAGTTCGAGAATTATTAACAACTATTGCCGTACCTTCTGCTAACGATGCCGCTGTAGCTATGGCCGAACATATTGCAGGTAGTGAAATGCAATTTGTTGCAATGATGAATGATAAAGCCAGGGAATTAGGATTAACAAATACATTATTTCAAAATTCCCATGGATTAGATGCACCGAATCACTATATGAGTGCTAGAGATATCGCCATTTTGTCCAAAAGGTTAATTAATGATTTCCCACAAGTCCTAGAATTTTCAAGTATTGAAACATATAGAACCCAAGAACAAACAAATCATTGGGGAGAAACACTTTTTTACGAATCTACATTTAGATCATTGCTTCGTAAACATAGAGGTATAATTGATGGACTTAAAACAGGATATACTGAAGAAGCAGGGCGCTGTATTACTGCAACTGCTTTCATTAATGGTCGCAGAGTGATAATAGTTCTGATGGGAGCTGAATCTATTAGCCAAAGGGATAATTATATAGAACAATTTATGAACAAAATAGTTACAGACTTCCGTTCTGTTATCGTTGCTGAAAAAGAGAACCCTGTAGAAGAAGTTCCCATACCAAGGGCAAAAAACAGATTAGTTCAAGTAGGCACTTTAGATGATGTAAGTTTAATGGTCCCTAATGTCAATCCCGATGTAACACAACAAATTATAATCAATGAAGGGGTTAGAGCACCATTAAACAAAGGAGATGAAGTAGGTAAAGTTATATATTATATAGGTGAACAACAGGTTTATGAGACACCTATTTATGTATTAGAAGATGTTCCCCAAGCTAATATAATTGTTAGGTTCTTTAGAGGTATAGGAAATCTCTTCTCAAAACTATTTAATTTAATATTCTAAAATATACCCCCAGCTTAAGCTGGGGGTATATTTTTTTACCCTTTAATTTTACTTTGAGCTGCAGCTAATCTTGCAATTGGCACCCTATATGGAGAACAGCTTACATAATTTAGTCCTAATTTATGGCAAAATTCTATAGATGATGGTTCTCCACCATGTTCTCCACAAATACCAGTTTTTAATTCAGGTCTAGTACTTCTTCCCTTTTCTACAGCAATTTTCATCAATGCCCCTACTCCTTCACGGTCTAAAACAGCAAAGGGATTTTCTTTATAAATCTTTTGATCGAGGTATGAAGGTAAAAACTTTCCTTCCGCATCATCACGACTAAATCCTAAGGTAGTTTGGGTTAAGTCATTGGTACCAAAGGAGAAAAATTGAGCGTGCTCTGCAATTTTATCTGCTGTTACACAGGCCCTAGGTAACTCAATCATAGTACCTACTGTATAATTTAATTTTTTACCTAACTTTTCTTCATATTTATTAGCAATATTTACTATCATCTCTTTTAAAATAGCCAATTCCTTTGCTTCTCCCACTAATGGAATCATTATTTCTGGGTAAACCTCTATATTTTCATTAACTAATTGGCTAATTGCAGCAAAAATTGCATTTACTTGCATTTCATAAATCTCTGGGAAAACAATGGCTAAACGGCAACCACGATGACCCAACATTGGATTAGCCTCTTGTAATGCTTTAACTCTTTTTAAAAGTTCTTCTCTTTTAGCAATTTCTCCACTGGATAATTCTCCTTTTTCTTTAGCAAGGGCTAATTCTATAGATAAATCACTTACATCAGGTAAAAATTCATGTAATGGCGGATCTAAAAGTCTAATGGTTACTGGAAGACCAGCCATAACTTTAAAGATTTCGTAAAAATCCCTTTGTTGAATGGGCAACAATTTATCTAAGGCTTCTTTCCTTTGAGCAATGGACTGGGCTAAAATCATTTTTTGTACTATAGGTAATCTATCTGCTTCCATAAACATATGCTCTGTTCTACAAAGACCAATTCCTTCTGCTCCAAATTCCCTCGCTTTTTTGGCATCTTGAGGGGTATCTGCATTAGCTCTAACCCTTAAATCCCTTAGCTCATCCGCCCAACTTAAAACTTTTAAAACATCTTCATTTAATTCTGGTTCTACTAAGTCAACTTCACCAATAATCACATCACCAGTAGTACCATCTATTGTTAGAATATCACCCTTATATAAAACAATATCACCGACAACTAGCTTTTCTTCTTCTAGATAAATATCTAAAGCTTCACAACCACAAACACAAGGTTTACCCATTCCCCTGGCTACCACCGCAGCGTGACTAGTCATACCACCTTTGGTTGTCAAAACACCTTGGGCTTCTACCATACCGTGAATATCATCGGGAGTAGTTTCAGGTCTTACTAATAATACCTTTTCACCTTTTTTACCTAATTGTTCTGCTTCATCGGCTTCAAAAACAATTTTTCCTGTGGCTGCCCCTGGAGAAGCAGGTAATCCCTTAGCGATTACATCTAATTTTACCTTGGTATCTATGGTGCGATGAAGTAATTTATCTAATTGATTAGGATCAATTTTCAAAAGAGCTTCTTCTCTAGATAATAACCCTTCTTCTACTAAATCAACAGCAAACTTAACCGCAGCCTTTGCAGTTCTTTTAGCATTACGGGTTTGTAATATAAATAATCTATTCTTTTCAACGGTAAATTCAATATCTTGAACATCCTTGTATTCTCTTTCCAACTTTTCACAAAGCTGTAAAATTTCTTCATAAATATCTGGCATAATTTCCTTCAGTTTTTGTATAGGCTGTGGTGTTCTAATCCCAGCAACGACATCTTCCCCTTGTGCATTGACTAAAAACTCACCGAATAAGATCTTTTCACCAGTTGAAGGATTTCTGGTAAATAAAACTCCTGTTCCACAATCATTTCCTTTATTGCCGAATACCATTGACTGAACATTTACAGCAGTACCATAATGCTCAGGAATCTTGTTAATTTGGCGGTAAATTATAGCCCTTGGATTATTCCAAGAATCAAAAACTGCCTTAATAGCCAGCTTTAATTGTTCAAAAGGCTCTTGTGGAAAAGATTTTCCACTATTTTTAAGTACTATTCTTTTATACTCATCAACTAAACCTTTTAAAATTTCCCCATCTAACATAGTATCTTCTGTTACTCCAGCTAATTCCTTTGCATTATCTAATGCCCTTTCAAAATTATAATGGGGAATACCTAAAACTACATTACTAAACATTTGAATAAATCTTCTATAACAATCATAGGCGAATCTTTTATCTCCAGTTTCTTCAGCTAATGCTTCAACAGTTACATCATTTAAACCTAAATTTAAAATAGTATCCATCATCCCTGGCATAGACACTGGTGCTCCTGATCTTACTGATACCAGTAGAGGATTTTCAGTAGAACCAAATTTCTTTCCTAAAGCTTCTTCTATTTTCCCCAAAGCATTTTTAACTTCTTCAAAAAGTTCCTCAGGTAATGACTTATTCTGATGATAATATAAATGGCATGCTTCAGTAGTAATGGTGAAACCTGGAGGAACAGGTAACCCTAAACTAGTCATTTCAGCTAAATTAGCCCCTTTACCTCCCAATAGTTCCTTCATGCTTTTATTGCCTTCAGAAAATAAATAAACATACTTTTTCAAATTTAGCCCTCCTTAATAATTTTTAATATACGACTAGCAGTTTCTTCTACCGCTTTGTTAGTAACATCTAAAATTGGACAATTTAATTTTCTCATTATCTCTTCTGCATATTCTAACTCCATCAAAATCCTTTCCATGGAGGCATAACTAGCATGATCCCTTAATCCTAATGCTAATAATCTTTCTTTTCTTATCTCATTTAACTGGTGGGGCGATATTATTAAACCGACAATTTTTTTAGGATCAACCTGAAACAGTTCCTTAGGTGGTTTAACTTCTGGTACTAAGGGGACATTTGCCGCTTTTATTTGTTTATGGGCTAAATACATACTTAATGGAGTTTTAGAAGTTCTAGATACTCCAACTAACACAACATCAGCCCTTAGTAATCCCCTAGGATCTTTCCCATCGTCGTATTTTACAGCAAATTCTATTGCTTCTATTCTTTTAAAATAATCGGTGTCTAACTTCCTCATTATTCCAGGCTCAAATTTAGGTTCTTTATTAGTTATTTTACGTAGTTGCTCCATTACTGGTCCTAATATATCTACATAGGGTAGTTTTTTCAGTTGACAAAGCTTAATGGTATATTCTCTAAGTTCTGGTAAAACAAAAGTAAAGGCTACCATGGCATTATCCTTTACAGCATCATGTATAGCTTCATTTACCGTTTCTTTATCAGTAACATAAGGAACCCTATTGATTATAGCATTACCTGAGTTAAATTGACTGGCAGCAGCTTTAACCACTAGTTCTGCCGTTTCTCCTAAAGAATCTGATAAAACATAAATAATTGGTTTATCCATCTATTTATCCCTCCTATTTGCCTTCCGCTAACTCTAATAACAATTTAGCAATATTTGTTTTAGTAAATCTCCCTACAACTTCTAAATACTCTTTACCATCAACAATTACCTTCTTAACTACTGGTAGAGAATCCACCTGATAATTGATTATTTTTTTTATAGCTTCATAAACTGGAGTCTCTTCTTCTACAAAAACAATGTGGGGAAGTCTAGTCATCACAACATCAACAGGAGTTGTCTCTAAATTCCCTTTACCCATAGTAGTTTTCAATAGATCTTTCCTTGAAACGACACCAGCCAAGAAACCATTTTTAACTACATAAATAGTTCCCACATCTTCTAAAAACAAAGTAACAATAGCTTCATATATACTTTGACCTTCTGTTATAACAATAGGTAAACTTTTAACTTCTCCAACTTTTAATTTTTTAAGGTAATCCCCTGTAATGTTAGTAAATCCTTTATCTACATAAAAATAACCAACCCTTGGTCTAGCTTCTAAAAGTCCAGACATAGTTAAGATAGTTAAATCAGGTCTTAAAGTAGCCCTTGTTAAATTTAACTTTTGGGCAATTTCTTCACCAGTTATTGGTTGGTTATTTTTAACAATATCTAATATCTTATATTGTCTTGCAGTAAGCTCCACATCTAATCACCACCAAATAGTATGTAATATTTAATTATTATGTTATACTATTTATTGATTTTTGTCTAGTGGTTTTGATAAATATGTTACACTACTTTTTAATTTTTCCACCTCTTTATCCGTTAATACTCTATATTTCCCTACTGGAACCCCTGCTAATGTTAAATCACCATAACGAACCCTAGTTAGTTTTAATACTTTTTTTCCTATAGCTTCCATCATCCTCCTAACTTGTCTATTACGTCCTTCATGAATAGTTAGTGAAATTACAGTCTCTCCATTAGTCTCCTTTAAAATAACAGCCTTTGCCGGAGCAGTTAAACCATCCTCTAACATAATCCCCTTTTCTAGTTTTTCAATTTGATCTAAACCTACTTTCCCTTTAACTTTAACATGGTACTCTTTTTCTACTAAATACTTAGGATGAGTCAACTGATAAGCTAACTGACCATCATCCGTTAATAGTAATAATCCATCAGTCATTATATCTAACCTTCCAACTGGAAATACCCTTTTACCCTTAGGTACTAATTCCATAACTGTTTTTCTTCCTTGAGGATCTGATACTGTAGTTACATAACCTACTGGTTTATTGAGTAAATAGTAAACATGATTTATTTTTTTGTTTATTACTTTTCCTTCTACTTCTACTCTATCTTTTTCTGAAACTTTAAATCCTAATTCCCTTATTACTTGACCATTTACCTTTACTTTACCTTCTAAAATTAACTCTTCTGATTTTCTCCTGGAAGCTACCCCTGCTGCAGCCATAAATTTTTGTAACCTTTCTATTTTAATCAACTCCCATTTATATTTTTAAATTTATTTTAACAAATAATAGCTAATTTTTGTCAACATTTTATAACTGGTGAATATGATAGATTAGAAGAGGGGGTGGGTTTTTGAGAATTTCCTATGAGTTTCTATTGAATAAAGGTGTAAAATTGCATATCGGGTCTTTTTTTGAATCATCATTATATCAAAATGGTAAATATATTAATAAAAGCTTTGGTTCTGATAATTTCCATGTAGAAACATTCCTTGAAAAAAGTAATCGGATTTCTGCTGTTGGAAGAAACTGTACAATTCAAATTCCCATTGAAGAATTACCTACAAAAGTACAAGTTCCTAAACCCTCTCAACTCACTTTAAGTTCCTTAGATAATTTAGAAATATTATGCCGGACTAATATTTTTCTAACAAAGGACTGTTTATGTAAACATATCAATCTATCTGTTAATTTAGATGAAAATAAATTATTAATTCCTTTAATAAAACACAATAATGAAATTACCTTCATAGAAAAGGGAAGATATATAATTAACCTTTCAAATATATTAATAACAATTGTAAACAAAGTCATTTTTTAAAGGCTGTAGTAATTAAACATTCTAACAAAGTTTTGCGTCGAGATTTAAGGCTTCTATCTAAAAGAAAGAAGGGTACCGCTCTAATTCGCCATCCATGGCTCAATAGAGCTTTCGGAACGTCCTGTTCCTCACCCCTTCTTCCTTTTATCTAATCAGCTCTTAAATCTATCTCCTCAACTTAATCGTATCTTTGTTTAATTACCACAGCTGATGATGACTTTATCTATAGTTTGTCTTCAGTCTAAACCACCGAGAGGTGGTTTTAGTCGTGTTTTAAGAAAAGATATCTTTCATACCAGTTTTTTTCACCCGCACACGAATTTCATCCAAATCTGTGGTATACAAGTTTTGATCTACTATATGTTGGAATAAAATGGAACCTGAGAAGGTGAAACGATTTTTGTTTCCTCCTTGACTTTTAAGGATTTTACCAGAATAATGAATTCCTTCCCCAATAGCAAGTTGTCTTGGAACCGCCAACATCTTTTCCCTTTTCCCTAACCTTACAGCATTAAAACCAGCTAAAGTACCTGTAACAATAGCTTCAGTATGGCCAACTAAAAGTCCTGCTTTCTCCCCTGCACAAAAGAGATTTTCCAAGCCTTCTACCTGTAAATATTCGTTTCTATATACAGAACTTAATAATCTTACAGAATTTGTTACTCCTCCAGATAAAGGATCTGAAAATCGGGCTTTTTCAAAGCCTGGAACATTTCGTAACAGTTCTAAGGGGAAATAAGGTGTCATCAATTTAGCATGTCCGCAATCTAATAAAACAAGATTTTCTTCATATTCTTTATAGGTATATTGCTGACAAACCTTTACTGATAAATATTTCCCTTTCCTCAATTCTTGTGGAATAGGAATTATACAAACTCCCGCTTCTTTAAGCCTTATTTGAATATCTTTTGCTAAACTTTCTTTTATAATTTTACATGCTCCACTTAATGCTCCAACTTCACCATTTTCTCTAATTCCTTGATATTCATTTATCCCAGCCTTTTCACTTATAGAAATCCTTCCTCCAAAGGTAGGACACCTAAGAATACACATAGCACAACCATTACCATATCTAGTACAATTATCTATACCTCCTGCACTTCCAGTAGTATCAATAAAGACATCTGCCTCCACTTCAGTGCCATCATCTAAAATAACCTTAATAATTTTTCCATCTTTTTTTACCACTTCTTTTCCCCTATTAGCAAAAAGAAGTTTAATACCTAATTTACTCAATAAACTCCGTACTTCCCCTTCGATAATTCTAACATCATATAATGAGCTGTGACTATGTTTTGGAAAATCTATATTTTTATGTAGACAATTATTATCAATTAAATCAACTAACTCTTTAGCACCCATCTCTTTCAATTCTTCAAAGACAGTATATCGACCATTATTCCTTACTATTCCCCCAACTAACCCAGTACCTAATAACATATCGGTTCTTTCTACTAATATTACATCTCCACCTGTTTTTTTAGCCTGAACTGCTGCAGCACAACCAGCCCAGCCTCCTCCAAATACTGCTACTTTAACCACTACTACCACTCCTTGAACTTCTTTTATTAGTTTAGTATTCCCCTAAATATAAAGAGTTATATTAAAGTAAGATTCTACAAACCAAAATAGAGGCTAAAAAACCAGCCATATCCGCCAACAACCCTACTGTCATGGAATAGCGGATTTTTTTTATACCTACTGAACCAAAATAAACGGTTAGAATATATAAAGTAGTATCGGTACTTCCTTGTAAAGTTGAAGCAACCATCCCTAAATAAGAATCTGGGCCATAATGTTCCATTATTTCAGTTGCCATAGCTAAGGCTCCACTGCCAGATATTGGTCTCATTAAAGCCAAAGGTAGTATTTCCGATGGAATCCTTAATAGATTTGTAATAGGTGCTATTATGCCTGTTAAAATTGCAAAGCCACCGGATTCCCTAAATATTCCGATAGCCACTAACATTCCCACTAAAAAAGGAATTAACTTAACAGCTGTTTGAAATCCTTCTTTTGCTCCTTCCACGAATGTGTCAAAAACATCTACTTTTTTTATGTAAGCATAAACAACAACCAGAAAAACCATGGCAGGCAATGCCCACTGAGATACAATATTTATAATTCCCATTTTAACGCCTCCTATATAGTTTTCTAAAAAATCTATCTAAGGAAATAGCTACAAAGGAAGAACAAAAGGTGGCTACAATAGTTGTTCCAACAATTCTAGTAGGGTCTGTAGAACCAGTAGCCATCCTTAAAGCAATTACAGTAGTAGGTATAATCGTTAAACTTGATGTATTTATTGCTAAAAAAGTACACATAGCATCAGATGCCGTTTCTTTATCTTCATTTAACTGTTGTAATTGTTCCATAGCTTTTAATCCTAAAGGGGTGGCAGCACTACCCATCCCTAAGAGATTAGCACTAATGTTCATTAAAATACTGGACATTGCAGGATGGCTAGATGGCACATCAGGAAATAAAAATTTTACAAAGGGCTTCAATAGCTTAATAAAAATATTTATCAAACCAGATCTTTCTATCAATTTCATAATTCCCAACCAAAAAGTTAAGATAGAAATAAGGCCAAAGGCCACTGTTACCCCTTTTTCTGCAGAGTTTAATAAAGTACTAGTTACAAGTCCTATTTCTCCCTTAACTGCAGCAACTAAAATTCCTATCACAATAAAGAAAAACCAAATCTTATTTACCATGAAAAATACCCCCTAACCCTTGGTAAAATATTGAGCATTCTAACTAACCTTTTATACCAAGGTAAAGGCTTTTCTTCTACACAATCACCAGCTACTAAGGGTTGAGTGTATATTAGTTCTCCCCCATTATAAAATAAGATTTCTCCTACTTTCTCACCCTTTTTTATCGGTGCTTTTAAAGAAAAAATTTTTTTCTCAGAAGATATAACCAATTGTTCCCCCTTTTTTACTGGATAAAAAACATCTTCTTTACTGACAACTGGTATCTTGTTTATTTTTCCATTTTCCACATCCACCACATCAACAACGGTGTCTTTTAATATCAATGGAACTAATTCATAATTCTCAAAGCCCCAATTCAATAATTTCATAGCATTATTAAACCAATCAGGGGAATTTAAAAATACTGAAACCAATTCCATCTGGTCTTTTTTTCCAACAGCACTTAAACATCTACCTGCGGGAGTGGTAAATCCAGTTTTTGAAGCTGAGGCATAAGGATAGTTAAGCAAAAATTTATTATTTGAATACATATCCCTCACTATCCCCTCTTTAGAAACTGACCTATAATATGTACAAGATGCAATTTGTCTAAACAAAGGATTTTCCATAGCATAAGCTGTAATCAGTGCTAAATCATAAGCTGTAGTATAATGATTTGGTGCATCTAAACCATGGGGATTAGCAAAGGAAGTATTATATGCTCCAATCATTTGAGCTTTTCTATTCATTAAGTGAACGAAATGTTCTTCCGTCCCTCCTATATAAATAGCTAAAGCTGTAGCTGCATCATTACCTGACTTAATCATTAGTCCATATAATAAATCGATAACCTTAATGGTTTCCCCTTCTTTCAGATACATAGATGAACCTTCAATTCCAGCGGCTTCTTTAGGGATTATAAAATATTCATCTAATTTTCCTAATTCTAATGCAACAATTGCTGTCATAATTTTAGTGGTACTAGCCATCGGTAGTTTATCATATTCATTTTCAGCAACTAATACCCTTTTAGTTTGTCTGTCCATTAATATATAGGCTTTAGAATTATATGCAAAACTTAGTTTGCTAGTCACTAAAAGAAAAATCAACAATAAAATAAAGGTAAAAATCTTCCTTTTCATCTCCCTACTCCCCTATTCTAATTAAAGATTTGGCTTATATAAAATATATTAGTTTGGTAATAGGGGTATGATAAACAAAACAAAAAAAGAGTTGTCAATTTGACAACCCTTTTTTAACTTTTCTCTAGTTGAGATTGAATTTGATTTAACTGGGCTTCTATTTTTTGTAGTTTCCCATCATTACCATTGCCATTACCATTATCTTTTACCATTCCCTGAATTTTTTCCATTAACTGCGGTACTGCATCAATTAGTCTGTCATAAATTGCATTATTACTTACTGGTAACAGCCTAACTTGATTATTACCTACAACTAAGAAGCCAACAGGTTGTACTGATACCCCAGCTCCACTACCACCACCGAAAGGCAATTCTTTGTGATCGTGATCCCCTACTTCAAATTCTGTACCCCCAGCAGCAAATCCAAATCCTACCCTTGAAACTGGGATAATGACACTACCATCTGGTGTTTCCACAGCATCACCAATAACAGTGTTCACATCAACCATTTCTTTAATACTTTCCATTGCCGTTTTCATTAATCCTTGAATTGGATGTTCTGACACTTTTACCACCTCCTAGACCCTTAGATATTTTATATTTTAAAACCATGGTTAAAAAAAACATACTTGTAATTATAATGTAACCTACCCGAGTCCTAAATATGCAATTTAATTCTGTTTTAAATAAATTTCTATTAAAATCAGGATAAATTTTTATATTAGGTTGACAGTTAATTTTAACTGTTTTATTTAACAGAAAAATTAAAACTGAAATTCCCTGCCAAATGAAGCCATACAACACACCAGTTAGAGCTGCATCTTCCACTCCATATTCCAACTCTAAATCAAATTTAGTTAACTTAAGTCCCCTTTTTGTTATCTTTGTAACCTTTGTAAGTAACTTTGAGATTTCCTTCTTTTTTTCGATAATATAATTTAAAAAACTCAAAAATTCACTAAAGCTTAATATAAAATTTTTTTCTTTATCTATAAAAGGTTTACCCTTATCCCTTTCCACTTCCCCCTCAATTTTTAAAACATTCCTTTTTGTATGTATTTTAGGAATATCTAAATCGAAGTGAATCAATCCCCAAAGAAAATGAATACCTATGTCTAATCTGTCGTCTTTTCCCCTTTTCTTACCTTGGATATTTATTTCTAAAGGGCTTAAAAGAATAATCAACAAAATCAGAGGAAGCAAAAAGAAAAGCCAATACAGAGACATTCTACCCACCTTCTCTCAACCCATATCCATATAGGTTTAGAATACCCCAATATTGGCAAAATAACACAATTTTTTTATTAAATTATCAAGAAGTTAATTTGGTTAAGTCTTCTAAATTCTTTAAACCAAATTGTTTGAGAAACTCTTCCGTAGTACCATAAAGGATAGGACGACCTATTCCTTCTTTACGTCCAACTTCAGTTATTAACCCCCGATTTAACAAAGTAGCTAGAGCCTTTTCCACCTTCACTCCCCGAATATCCTCTATTTCTGCCCGAGTTATAGGTTGTTTATAGGCTATGATTGCTAATGTTTCTATTGTTGCTGCCGTTAAATTATTAAATCTTTCTATTCCAAACAATTTTTGAATGAATTTATGGTATTGGGGTTTAGTGCAAAGCTGAATTCCTCCAGCCACTTCCCTAATCATTAACCCTCCAGATTGTTCTTTTTCATTTTTTAATTCCTCTATAACCTTACTTATTAAGAGGGGAGTAGTATCTAAAACCTCTGCTATTTGAGCTAATGTAAGGGGTTCCCCTGAAGCAAAAAGTAAGGCTTCAATACAAGATTTTAAAGACCTATTGTCCTCCATTTCCGACATCCTCTCTCCTTAAACTTATTTCAATATCTCCAAAAGGTTCCCCCTGAACAACATATATTTTTTTTAACCTTATAAGCTCTAATACTGCCAAAAATGAGATAACCAAATAATACTTGGAAGACCAATTCTTCAATAATTCCCCAAAATAAAGTTTAGGAGAAGTTTTCAGTAATTCCATAATATACTCCATTTGTTCGCCAATAGTAATTTCTTCTTTAACTATTTGATGTACCTTTTCTTCCTTTTCATTAAGGATTTTTGCTTTATCCATCGCCCGCTGAAATGCCCGAAAAAGGTGATGCAACGAAAGATTTAGAGGTCTAGATTGTGGCTCAATTTCTGATGGCAAACGGGTATGAAAATGTTCCGCATTATTAGCCATTTCTAACATAACCTTTGAAACCTCTTTATATTTTTTATATTCCAACAACCTCCGAACCAGTTGTTGCCTTGGGTCTTCTAGAAAATCTCCTTTATCTCCATTCCCCTTTTTAAAAGGTAAAAGGGTTTTACTTTTTATATCTATTAAAGTGGCAGCTACAACTAAAAACTCACTGGCCACATCTAAATCCAATCTTTCCATTTCCTGAATTGCCTTCAAAAAATCTTCAGTTATTTGGGCTATAGAAATTTCGTTGATATCTACTTGCGCTTTTTCTACTAAATGTAATAGTAAATCAAATGGTCCTTCAAAGTTAGCTGTCTTAACGTTAAACTCCAAAATTGCCCCTCCTTAAAAGAAAAGGTTTAAAATACTTAATGTAATAGTGTTTAAAATCCTTATTACAGAATTAGCCATAGGTGCTAAAATAATTGGTAATAAACCGGATATTAGTAAAAGAATTAGGATTAGCGGGGCATAGGGCTCTATCTGATAATATTTATAACGATAATTATAAGGTAAAATACTGTTTAAAACCTTCGAACCATCTAAAGGGGGAATAGGTAATAAATTGAATAACATAAAATAAATATTGTACATGATTAAATACCGGCTTAAAAAGTAAAGATAACTACTAACAGGTCCAAAAAACCCTAATGCTGAAAAATAGAATAGGAATGTACTAATAAAGGCAAAAAGTAAATTAGCTAAAGGGCCTGCTAAAGAAACTAAAATAACACCTCTGTTTCTATCCCCTTTAAAATTAAAAGGATTAATGGGTACTGGCTTTGCCCAACCAAAGCGAACGAATATCAGCATCAAAAACCCTAATGGATCTATATGGTCTAAAGGGTTTAAACTCAAACGTCCCTCTCTCCTAGGAGTAGGATCCCCTAAAATATCTGCAACTTTAGCATGGGCGTACTCATGGAAAGTCAATGCCAAGACAATTGCCGGTAAAATTAAATGAATATTATTTAGAAAGTGGTTAATATCTCTCATCTGTCAATTCACCATCCTTAAGCTTCGGAAGATATCGGGATTTAACCCATAAAATCTCCTCTTCCTTATTAGCTATATTTCCATCTAGTTTTTCTTTCTTTACATTTTGTATAATTTCCGAAAAAATCGGTCCAGGTTTTAAACCTAGTTCTAATAGATCTTCTCCTTTAATTTCCACGGAAATTTTAGAAAGCTCTTCTAAATACAGAAATACCCGCTTTTTAACTAAATTACTGCCTGATATAGCAGTTAAAGCAATTAAACTATCATTAGAAAACCTCTCTAACATACTAACCAACTGGGAAGGAGAATAAAACTTAGGATCTATAAGTTTTTCTAAAATCCCTTGATATTCAGTTAAAAAATACACTAAATCATCATAATTGTTTTTTTCTAAATTCATTCCCTTTAAAAATTTGTTTCTAACCCCTTCACTACAATAGGCTAAAATAGTCCTGAGATATATCAAAAAAGGTTCATCTATAGGTATTCCTTTATCTTTACACATTGCCAACAAATTATTACTAATCTCCATCCCTTTCAATAGTCCCTTTTTATCCTCTATTTCTCCAAAAATTTTATCTATAATCCCTAAATCCATAGCCCTTTTAAAACTAGCCAATCCTGTTTTTTCAACTAACATCAGCTTTAATTCATCTGCCATTCTAGATACTTTAACTTGTTCTAACATATTATTGTTTATGGCATTTTCCATAAAAGCTAATGTTTGTTCTTCAATTTTAAAGCCATACCTGGCTTCAAAGCGAATAGCCCTTAAAATCCTAGTGGGATCTTCCACAAAACTCAAATTATATAATACCCTAATTATACCATCTTCTAAATCCTTTTTACCATTAAAAAAGTCTAAAAAATCTCCAAAAACAGGGCTATTTAATTTAAAACCAAGGGTATTTATTGTAAAATCCCTCCGATATAAATCATGTTTAATAGTTGTTTCTTCTACTTCAGGTAAAGCGGCAGGGAAAGGATAAAATTCCATTCTAGCAGTAGCAAAATCAATTTTACTACCATCTTTTAATGTTAAAGTTGCAGTACCAAAATTAGGATAAGTTTTTAAATTTCCTCCTATATATTTAACTAACTTTTCCGCAAAACTGATGGCATTTTCCTCTACGACAATATCAATATCTAAATTCTCCACCCCTAAAAGGAGATCCCTGACAAAACCTCCGATAGCATAAGCTTTATAACCTTCTTTTTGAGCCTTTTGTCCAATTAACAGCAACAATCCTTGAACCTTTTTAGGTAAACGGCTGTTGATTAAAGCTGTTAAATTACCATTTACTTGGGCAATATTATATCCTCCGGTACTATATAGAGGTTTATGCCACCTTGGAACTTCCTCTCCGTGGATTAATTTTAAGATATCTGTCCTAGTTATAATTCCTATTATATTATCATTATCGTCAACTACCGGAACTCTACCGATATCTTTTTGAATTAAAGCCCTTTGAATTTCTGAGATGCTAGTATTTTCTTTAACCTTTACAATATTTCTAGACATAAAACCTTTTACCGGGCTGTGTCCTAACTTATGATGGATAGCTTTGTCTACATCCCTTCTGGAGATGATCCCTACCAATTTCCCATCTTCTACTACTGGAAAACCAGTATGTCCATACCTCAACATCAAACGGTTAGCTTCTTCTACAGTTACCTCTGAGGTAATTGTTTTAACAGGTTTTGTCATTATATCCCTAGCTAATAATGGTGAAGGCAATAGGTGTAAGTGGTGTTTTAAAAGGGTAACGACTTCATCAACACTCTTCCCTTTAATGGTTACCGCAGCAGCCATTTTATGACCATTGCCCCCTAACCTCTGAATACATTCCAAAATAGAGACTTCAGTTTTTAAACTTCGTCCTACCACATGAACCCTATCTACCATATAAACAACTGAAAAGATAGCATCGACATTATCGATATTACCTAGCTTCTTAGTTATTTCACCTACCCCCCCAATGAAATCATCAAAATATCCAGTAGTAATGGCTATATTCCAATCATTTACCTTTAAATGTTCAATATTATCCATCAGCTTGTCTAAAAGTTCCCTTTGACCTTGATTTAATGGTTTAGATATATATTCACCAACTATTGCTAATTTGGCCCCCTGTTGTAAGAGATAACTTACGGCATTGACATCCCTAACAGTGGTAGATGGATAAGTAAGGTTACCGGTATCTTCATAAATACCTAATGCCAATACTGTAGCTTCAAAAGGGGTTATTTTTATCCCCCTTTCTTTAATAGCTTCTACTAAAATAGTTACTGTAGCTCCTACTTGGGCCAAGACCCCTTTAATATGGGGCAGAAGCTCTTCTTTAACTGGATGATGATCATAGATTATCACTTCAATATTTCCATTACTAAGTAAAGGCCCAATACTTCCTAATCTCTTGCTCGATGAAGTATCAACTACTATTAACCTTTTAACTTTTTGGGGGTTGATCTTGGATAACTCCATTACATCAAAGGAGTCTTTATGCAGTGAATAAAATTCCTTAACATTTTTATTTAATTTTCCAGGGAAAACCATTTTCCCTCCTGGGTATAATTTAGTACAAGCAACCATAGATGCAAAACCATCAAAATCAGTGTTGGTATGGGTGATAATAATATCCACCTTAAGCCCCTCCCCTATTTCCTGTCCTATTCATAAAATTATAACATAAATAGGGCTTCTTCTACAAGAAACCCTATTTCAAAATTATTCAAATGTTCCTATTACTTTAATTTCCTTGTTCTCTACCATTACTTTCCCTAATGCTATAACTGAATCTATTTCCAAAGTTTCTTTATCTAATAATACTAAATCTGCATCATAATTTTCTTTTATAAACCCTTTATGTTTAAGCTTTAATATTTTCGCAGGATTAGCTGTTATTACTTTAATAGCCGTTTCTAAAGGTATTCCTTCTTCTAAAACAGCTTCCCTTACTGCCTTATAAAGGCTAGTTACTTTACCTACCTGTAACCCTTTTAATTCACCTTTTTCATTAAAAAGTGGTAAACTTCCTTGTCCATCGGAACTAAAAGCAATGTTTTCCACCTTAACACCTGCCGCCAACATCTCCTTTAATCCTTTACTACATTTAATTTCCCCTTCCTCTAAAAACTTTTCAGTAGTAGATGTAGTAAAGTCAACATAACCACCCTTTAACGCATATTCGATTCCTTTTTTAAATAAAAAAGAATTTCTATTGATGTGGGTAGGCAAAAATTGACTGATAGGTATTTCTGTTTCCGCTGCTACTTTTTCCAAAAAATCAATGGTCCTATCTCCATCTCCTAAATGGATATTTAATATACCAGCTTTTCCAGAGAGAATTCCTCCTAATCTAGCAACAGCCACCAACTTTATGAATTCCTCTAAGGTTGGTTGAGAAGAGCGATGGTCAGAGAGGGCAACTTCCCCTACCCCAATTACCTTATCAACTATAATTAAGTCATCCTCTACTTTACCTGTTATTGTCTTTATAGGTATATGATAAGAACCGGTATAGATATAAGTAGTGATACCCTCTTCTTCTAAACCTTTTGCTTTTGCTAATAAATTTAACATACTTCTGGTGGTACCATCGGTACCTAAGCAGCCAACAACCGTTGTAACTCCACCGGCAACAATTTGGGATAATTGTATTTCAGGGGTTCTGGTTTTAAAACCCCCTTCCCCTCCTCCACCGGCTATATGAACATGGGAATCAATAAAACCAGGTACTACAATTTTACCAGTAGCATCGATGACCTCTTCAGCCAACTTTTCTGGTACAGGAATATCATCTTCAATATATGCAATTTTATCATTGGCAATTAAAATATCCTTTTTACCTGAGTACTTTGGACAATAAATTTCAGCATTTTTTATTAATTTTAACATGTCCTTTGCCCCTTTCTTTAATGTCAAACAATTAGATTCTTTATAAATATAATCCCCAGGTGGACTGGGGATTATAAAAGAATAATTTATGAGCTAAGGACTAGATATTGTGTACCTTCTCCATACTTACCACACCGATCACCCCAGGTCCCTGCTACACTTCCATTGCGATACAGTTTTACCACTTCACAACCATTACCACAATCATTACAAATAAAAGAAGTAGGTTTAAAGTCATCTTCAACTGTGCTAAAGCCTCGAAAATTAGACACACTATCTTTAGCTTTAAGCTCTTTAGCTAATATAGCACTTCCATAAGCACCCATAACATCAAAATGTTCAGGAATAATGATCTGTGTTTTCAGTTCTTTTTCAAAGGCTTTAACTATCCCTGGATTGGCGGCAACTCCCCCTTGGAACATTATAGGAGAAAGGATTTCTTTTCCTTTAGCTAAATTATTTAAATAATTTCTTACTAAAGCGGTACATAGTCCAGCAAGGATATCTGTAATATCATTACCCATTTGTTGTTTATGGATCATATCAGATTCAGCAAACACTGAGCATCTTCCAGCAATTCTCAGTTCAACTTTTGATTTTAATGCCAGCTGACCAAACTCTTCAATTTTTATTCCCAACCTAGCTGCTTGTTGATCTAAAAATGAACCAGTACCTGCTGCACATACACTATTCATGGCAAAATCAGTAACAATACCATCCCGTAAAATGATAATTTTTGAGTCTTGACCCCCTATTTCCAAAACAGTTTTAACATCTTTATTGTATGTTAAACTGGCCATAGCATGGGCGGTGATTTCATTTTTCACCACATCTGCCCCCACCATTTCAGCAGCTAATCTTCTACCACTTCCAGTAGTACCTACTCCCACAATCCTTTTACCTTCACATAAAGGTCTTATCTTCTCTAAACCTTGTTTAACCGCTTGAATAGGCCTTCCATGGGTCCGAATATATTCCTTTGCAATAACTTTATTTTCTTCATCCATCAACACTATATTGGTAGAAACAGAGCCTACATCTATCCCTAAATAAAGATTATCCATAAACCACCTTACCCTCCTTTAATCCTTTCCTTTGCATTAACAGGTCTACAAAGGCTTCTAAACGGGTTTGGATCCCCGCTTCACCTGAATGTTCATCTAACGAGAAGGTTATTACAGGTATACCTTTATCACTAGAAATTTTGTGTATTATTCCTTGAGCCATTATTTCCGGTGCACAGGTAAAGGGGTATACTTGAATAACCCCATCATAATTTTCTTCTTTAGCCAATAAGGTATGGGCAACAGTTTCTAAACCGTGTCCTCCGATCATGTGTCCTAAATAATCTTTAGTAATATCTAAATAGCCTTCCTTTCTAGCAAAGGGGTTTAAATCTTTAATAATGTGGACACCAAACCAATCAGCTAAATAGATAGTCCTAGTAACTTCAACACCCATCTTTGATAAACGCTCTTCCATAAAGAAATTAGCATGGGGTTCACAAACCAAATAAATTTCTCCCACTAATTTTACCCGCAAAATTTCTTTATTTTGATCTTGAGGTAATTTTGCAAGCTTATCTAGGTACTTTATAAATAAATCTTCTATCCCTTTTTTATCAGCTAAAGGTAACAACTCTTTCATAAATTCTCTATACAGTTTAAAACTTTGAATTTTTCCCCTTTCCCTAGGAGCAGTTTTTAAAACTTGTTTATGGTATTTATCTAATAGATTTTGTTTGATCAATGCTAAATGGATATAGTAAAAGGTATCTTTCCAGGAAGTTTTCCTTTTTAATTTATTTAATACCTTTATACACCTCTGAAAATCTCTAGCCGGTGGTTCTAAAATATAAGTATCAAATTTATATCCCAATGACTGGAGTATTTGTTGCTGAACATAACCATAATAACCAAATCTACATGGTCCTACTCCACCTGCCATTAAAATAGCATCTGCCCCCCCTTCTAAAGCCTGAATAAAGGTTCCAGTGGTAATTTTAAGGGGAAGGCAAGCAAATTCTGGGGAGTGCTTAACCCCTAAAGCCATGGTTTTTTCCGTTATCGGTTGGGGTAATACTACATCATGACCTAACCATGTTAAAAAACTAGCAATACTGACATATGTGGAATCAAAAAGTGGAAAGGTTATGCCCATAATTTTTTCCTCCTCAAAGATATCAAATCCATAAAAGCCTCTAAACGGGTTACTAACCCTGCTTCCCCAGAATGTTCATCTAAAGTTAAAATCATCAATGGAACTTGATGGTGTTTTTTATGAAACTGTTGGATCAACTCATTGACAAAGGAATCAGGGCCACAACCAAAGGCCGTTACTAAAACCATCCCATCTACATCTTTGTATTTTAATGAATACAAAGCTGCAGCCAATATCTTTTCCCCAAAGGACCAAAAAAGAGGTTTCGGTAAAAACTGTTTACCTAAATTTAACTCTTCTTCAGAATACATTTCAACGGTTTTTACCTTTGCCCTTTTAGTCACTCTATCAAAAATATCTAAACTAATTCCACCATCATAAATATTATAGCCATGGCCAATTAAAGCTATTGTAAATTCCTTTTTCTCTGATTTATTATTTTGGGTCATTATTTCTTTTAAATTTTTACCTTCCTTCAAAAGTTTTTGATTATTCAAATAAGATTTTCTTACCTCTTTTAAAGCATGATCTATTTGATATTTATTAACAGGAAAGTGTTTTGAAATATCCTGAAGACTTTTTCGGAAATTATTAAATCCATTTACGTTTATATCGGGAGAAAAGAAGTTCAGTCTATCTCCAAAATAACTTTTAGCATAGTCAGGTAATCCTAAAAACTTAGGACAAATATATTTTCTCTTTTCAATAGAAATAACCCTAGGCAAAAATACAGTGGATACTTTTTGTTCTTCAAAATATTGTAAATGTCCCATACAAGCCTTTATAGGCAAACAAGCTTCATCAACCGACAGCTCATTACCCTTTTGAATTATTTTTTTGTTTGTAGGGGGAGACAATACTGTCTCTAACCCTAAGTTTTTAAAAAAATAATCTATATAGGGCATAAAGTCATAGTAAAGTAAAGCTCTAGGTATTCCAATAGTAAACTTATTCATTTATAACCTCCATCTATGTTCTATCTTCATCTTTAGGTTTTATAGCAGAAGGCCGGGACTTCGCTATAGGTACAGGCCTTCTAATAATTATTGTCCACAAGGCATTAATATTTAAAGGTATTAAAGGCCATAAATAAGGAACCCCAAAGGACTTTGTGGTCCCAGCAAGGATTAAAAAGATCAATGTTCCTCCAATAACCCCTGGAACTTGGAAAATCGCCGCTAAACAAAGTAAAAATAATCTAAATAACCTTAAGGTATGTCCTAACTCTAAACTAGGAGTAGCAAAGGTTCCTAAAGCAGCTATAGCTAAATATAGTACAACTTCTGGGGTGAGTAACCCTACTTGAATTGCAATATCACCTATCATAAAGGCAGCTATAATACCAAGGGCTGTTGCCAATGGAGAAGGTGTATGTACTGTAGCCATCCGGATCATATCAATCCCTATTTCTGCAATCAATAGCTGGACCCATAGGGGAATATTCCCCACCTTTTCTGGACCGATAAAGGATAAAGAGTCTGGTAAAACTTCTGGCTGATAAGACAGTGCTAACCAAAGGGGTGTAATAAACATTGAAAATAAAACGGCAATAGTTCTAATCCACCTCATATAGGTCCCTACTACCGGTATTTGTCGATATTCTTCTGCATGTTGTAAATGATGGAAAATTGTAGCTGGAGCTATTATAACACTAGGTGATGTATCACAAATAACAACTACATGGCCTTCTAACAAATGTATAGCTGCTACATCTGGTCTTTCAGTATAGCGAACTTGAGGAAAGGGAGAATACCCAGCTTTTACAATAAATTCTTCCAATGACTTTTCAGCCATAGGTAAACCATCAACTTTAATCTTTTCTATACTATCCCGAATTAACTCTACTAAATCTTTATTGGCAACATCTTCAATATAACAGAGGGCAATATCCGTTTTCGATCTAGTACCTACACTCAAATGTTCAATCCTGAGTTGAGGGTCTCTAATCCTTCGTCTAATCAAAGCAGTATTAAAAACCATAGTTTCTACAAAGCCATCCCTAGACCCTCTGGTAACCCTTTCTACATCTGGTTCTTCCGGTCCCCTTGCAGGATATTCCCTTGCATCAATTTCTATCGCTACATTTTCTCCTTCTACTAAGAGAATTAATGCTCCCGATAAAATACTGTCTATACAATCACCAAAGGTATCCTTTTCATCAACTTCAATATATGGGATTTTCGTTTCTATTAGCTTTTTAACAGGATTTAGTACTATTTCTTCCCGTTTTACATTATAAAGGGTTTGCATTATCATCAGCATAACATCATCTTTGGCAAAACCATCGACAAAAAAGAGGGCTACTTTTTTTCCTCCTACAACAAACTCCCTATTTATAACATCAAAACTTATCCCTACCCCTAATTTTTTTTCCAATATCTCTACATTTTTCTCTAAATCCTTTTCTAGTTTCTTTTCCAATAAGTGCTCTTTCAAAGTTATTCACCACCTAAACATGTATGTTATTACGGATTAGGATTTCTTTTAGTGCCTTAACCGTTATAGGTACACCTTTGGAAATATCATCTTTTCCCCCCATTTTTCCAATATCACCGATACCTACGATATGCTTTATACCCAATTTCTCTAAATTCTCCACAGTATCTCCATACAATAAGGGGCTGTCAATCTTTACTCCTTCTTTATCCACTGCCCCTTCTACTATTTCTCCATTATTTAAAACTGAAACTTCAGGATGAACACCTTCTACATAGGGACTGTTAGATGCTACCGCTAAAGCGCCGATAATTTCAATTTGAGGATGTTTACTTAAATATTCTGTTACCTGCTCGCCATTCCCTTGCCCAGCCTCTCCCCTATCATCAACCATCACTACCACTGGTTCACCTTTACTTTCTTGAACCAATTGGGCAATTTCTTCTCCAGTCAGTAAAGTTGGATTACCGGAAGATGATGAAATACATCTTCCCCCAATCTCTTTTACTGCCAATTCAATGGCCTCTTTAGCAACACCATCACCATCGGTAACAATAATTACTTTTTTTTTCACATGGTCTACCCCCTCAATATCCAACGGGTTAATTGAAAAAACAAATTATAAAAGGCTAGTTTGTAAAAAACAACCTGCCACTTTGGGGAAAAGTTCCAGGGAATTAAGTAGTTTATTGATAAATTTCCCTTTGTCCCAGATTTAAATGAAAAGTACTTACTAAGGAAAATCCCTATTATAAAAGGGAAAAAATTCAAAACTTCTAATTGTAAGTTAGGAAAGGATACATAGCTAAAGATTCCCCCAAATTTATAAAAATCATAGGAGTATCCAAGGTATAAAATTATAGATAAAGTCAAAATATCTATAGATAAACTAGCTAATAAAATTCTTTTATAATTAAAAACATCTAGTAATAAAAGGGTTATCAAAATTCCTAGTATGTCCAACTTAAGCATTTTTATCCCTTTGGATTAAAAAATAGAGCAAAAAAGAAGGCGAAAACTATAGCAGCGGTTATTCCAGTGCTAGTCAATTCAAACATTCCCGTCAATACCCCAATTAACCCATTTCTTTTAGCTTCTGCCATAGCCCCTTGGGCTAATGCATTGCCAAAACTAGAAATAGGTAAACTAGCACCAGCCCCTGCAAAATCAATAAGTTTTTCATATAGCCCAAATCCCCCTAAAATTCCCCCTACTACTACAAATCCAGATAATACATGGGCAGGGGTAAGTGGTGTTAAATCTAATAACAATTGACCAATTACACAAATAAATCCTCCAACTAAAAAAGCTGCTAAATATATGTTCATTATAATTCTCCTTTCCTAAATTATTTTTCGATAATTACCCCATGGGCAATTGCCGGAATGTTTTCCCCCTGTTGATATGTTGTAGGACTGTGTAAAGCACCGGTAGCGACAATGATAATTTTTTTATACTGGGGCTGTTTTAAGTAGTAACCCAATGACATAATAGCACAACAAGCACAGCCACTCCCCCCGGAATGGGTATCTTGATTTTTATCATAGATTTCCGCTCCACAGTCAAAGTAAATCTTTGAAATATCTAGGCCCCTATCCTTTAAAAGATCCACTAAAATACTGCTGCCAAATTTACCTAAATCTCCCGTTAACAACAAATCATAATCGCTAGGTTTTGTGTTGGTGTCAAAGAAAATATTAGCTATGGTATCTGCCGCCGCCGGTGCCATAGCTGCCCCCATATTCCACGGATCTTTTATCCCTAAATCCATTACTCTACCAATACTGGCAAATAACACTTTAGGTCCTTGACCTTTGTCTGCTACTACTGCACTTCCTGAACCTGTAACGGTATGTTGAGAATAAGGGGGACGCTGTCCTCCGTATTCTGTAGGAAAGCGATATTGTCTTTCTGCCGCTAAATTATGACTAGATGTTGCTATTAAAGCTTTTTGCACAAAACCTCCGTCTATTAAAAAAGATGCGACCATCAATGACTCGACAAAGGTAGAGCATGCCCCATATAATCCTAAATAGGGGATTCCTAAAGTAGATGCAGTAAAATTAGATGTTATTGTCTGATTTAGTAAATCACCGGCTATAAAAAGGTCTATATCCCTTTCTGTTAAATTAATTTTTTGTAGTGCTAACTTTGCCCCTTCTTCCATCATCTTCCCTTCAGCTTTTTCAAAACTCTTTTGTCCTAAGATAGTATCACTAAAGACCTTATCAAACTCTTTACCATAAGGTCCCTGTCCTTCTTTAGGACCAGCTACTGTGGCACTACTGATAATCACTGGTTTGGAAGGGAAAGAATAGGTGCTTTTACCTATTTTTTTAGTCATTATAATACCTCCTAAAGTATTGCTGAGATTATACCTACAATAAATGCCGTTACTACTCCAAAGACTATGACTGAACCTGCTAAAATAAACATTTTGCTTCCTACTCCTAAAACAAAACCTTCTCTTTTAAACTCTAAAGCGGCACTTACCATGGAGTTGGCAAACCCTGTTACTGGCACAGCGGTTCCCGCTCCAGCAAATTTTCCAATATCGTCAAAAACACCGAGAGCAGTTAAAAGTCCACCGATAAAGATAACTGTAGCTACAGTGGGATTAGATGCTTCTTTCATTGACATATCAAAAAATCTGGCATAAAAACTTTGTATAAACTGTCCAATTAAACATATCGTTCCCCCTACCCAAAAGGCATTAAAAAGATTTTTTAGTAGTGGGGGTTTAGGTTGTTTTTTTTGTACCATCTGACTATATTTTTTTTGTTTAATTTGCTGTTTATTTTTCTTTTGGCTTTCCTTAGACATTAGAATTCCCTCCAAAAAGATGCTAAAAATATTTTCACCGAATAAAGGGGTAAATATACCAAAACCCTCCTACATTAGGAGGGCTTTTAAATTTTATTTAACTTCAAAGGCAACATCTAAATTTGTTTTATACTCTACGATTCTACCGTCCCGCACTACCGCCGTCATTCTTTTAATTTCTACCCCTGTAATATTATCTAAGCTCTCTTCAGCTCTAGATAGTGCCTGGTTTGCAGCATCTTCCCAGGATTTTGGAGAATCTCCTACTAATTCAATTATTTTAACTACTGACATATATCTTGCCTCCTTTATTTTTTTAATATATCCTTTTTTAGCTTACCCATTTTAAAAAAATTTATTTTCTAAGAAAGTATAAAAAAAACTGCATTAACCCTTTTACTTCCTGGAGGTATTTCTTCATCGGAAGGTTTAGGTCTAAAGAAAAATATAGAAAAGGTTGTAATAATAAAAATAACTAATACGAAAAGTAATAAAATTTTATAACGGGTTTTATTCATCTTTAACACCTCAATTTTAATATTCCCAAAAAAATAACAAGATATAATCTAATCTTGTCCTCTAACATCAGTACAATCCATATTAAGAGATATAAAAAATCTTAAAAGTAAAAAAAAAAAGACCAATTTACGGTCTGTAGTTAAGATCTAATTCTATGCTTAGTATTGCTATTAAGTTCACTGATTACCATAAATATTTTTCAATTTATTGATAACCTTTCTTTCAATTCTAGACACATGGACTTGGGAAATATTTAGTGTTTCCGCAATTTTTTGCTGACTTTGTTCTTGAAAATACCTTAAAATTATGACCTTCCGTTCAATACCCGTTAAATTAGACAAAATTTCTTTTAACAACAGTTTTTTATCTAACTCTTCAGTAAAACTATTATCTTCTATATAATCCTTTAAAGTATTACCATTTTCATCACTTATTGACTGTTCTAATGATGTAGGATTTTGTCCAGCCTCCAAAGCCATTACAACTTCTTCAGTGGTTATTCCCAAAGCACTGGCAATTTCACTAACTTTTGCCCCCCGGCCAAGTTCATTACTCAATTTTTCTTCCATTTCCTTTACCGTTTTTGATAAAGCTATCTGTTGCCGACTTATTTTTACAGGGTTATTATCCCGAAAATACATTTTAATTTCACCTAAGATTTTAGGAACTGCATAAGTAGAAAACATGGTATTCATAGAAGGATCAAAGCGGTCTATCGCCTTTAAAAGTCCAATAGCACCAATTTGAAATAAATCATCTTCATCGTAAACCCCTTTATATTTTTCAACTAACTTAGCCACTAACCTTAAGTTATGATTAAATAGTTTCTCCCTAGCCTGTAAATCTCCTTCCTTTACAAGTTGAAATAATTTATTGACCTCATCAGCTTCTAAAGGTGGGTATTGGTTTATTTTATCTTTTATCCTCTCCCACATGATTATCTACCTATTGAGCTTTCAAATTATTGATTTTTTTTCTAAGGGTTATCTGAGTCCCTGCCCCAACTTTAGATATAATTTCTACTTCATCCATAAAACCTTCCATTACTGAAAACCCTAGTCCAGATCTTTCCATCTCTGGTTTTGATGTATATAAAGGTTCCCTTGCCTGTTCTATGTTTTCAATCCCCACCCCTTGATCTATTATATTTACCTCAAATACGTCATCATAAATTTTGGCTTTAATTCTAATTTCTCCAACACCATCGGGATAGCCATGGATAATAGCATTAGTAACCGCTTCAGAAACTGCTGTTTTTAATTCATTTAAATCATTCAAGTCAGGGTCAAGCTGGGAAAAAAAAGCACCTACTACCGCCCTGGCAAAGGATTCATTTTTTGAATAACTAGGTATAATCAATTCCATATAATTCTCCATCATTGACCCTCCTTTAAAAATTTCATCCCTTGAGGTATATCATCAAAAACCTTGATAATTTTGTTTAAACCAGATATTTGAAATATCTTTTTAACAGTATCATTAAGACCTGTTACCACTAACTTACCACCTAATTTATCTAACTCTTTATATCTGCCAAGAATAACTCCAACACCAGAGCTATCCATAAACTTAAGCCCTTTCAAATCTAATATAACCTTTGTTGTAATCTCCTTTTGAATTTCTTTTTGCAAAACTTCCCTAACCTCTACAGCAGTATGATGATCTAATTCCCCTACAAGGGAAGCTATCATAAATTTGTTTTCATACCGAACAACAACTTTCAAATTAATCCCCCCTTATCCTATAAACTCAAATATATTTTTCGCTAAAATTTACCTTATTCCTGCTTAAATTTTAAAAAATTTAAGTTTTTTTCTTTTTCCCTGTTAAAAAATAAGATTTACCCAAAACTTAGGTAAATCTTAGATTCACTTAAATTATTTAACCTTTTCCAACATCTTAAAAAACAACCGCCCCATCAAAGTAAAGGTTCCTGCTTTTTCCACATCTTCATCAACTATTAGATCAACGGTTTTAATTACTTCATCACCCTTTAAGACCTCTATATTACCTACAACTTGCCCTTTAGTCAAAGGTGCTGCTAATTTTTTAGGTAAGTTAACCCTATGGGTAATATCTTCTTTAGCTTTTTTATCTAAAAGAACCGATACATTATCTTTGGTAATTACATCTATCCTTTCCTTTACTCCTTTATCTACTACTAAATTATCTATCACATCACCTTTTTTGTTTATATGCACAGTTTTATATGAACCAAAACCTAAATTTAAAAGTTGTGAAACTTCTTTTAATCTGACATCTGGATTAGGTGCTTTCATGATAACGGCAATAAAACGGGTATCATCTCTCTTTGCAGTTGCAGAAAGACAATAACCGGCTTCTGTAGTCCAACCAGTCTTTAAACCATCGGCACCAGGATAGTTCCGTAAAAATTTCATATTTGTATTGGACAAATAAACTCTACCTAAAAAATTGGTATCCCATTGGATCGTTGTCCACTGATAAATGATCTCATGTTTGAGAAGTTCTCTAGACATTAACGCTATATCATAGGCAGAACCGACATTTCCTCCACCTTCAACAGGTAAACCTGAGGAATTTACAAATTTTGTGTTCTTCATCCCTAACTCTTCTGCCCGTTTATTCATAGCTTCAATAAACCCTTCATAACTACCGCCAATGTGTTCTGCTATCACTACCGAAGCATCATTTGCAGATCCTACAGCCACTGCTATTAAAGCATCCCTTAAAGAAATTTGTTCTCCCTGCTCAAGGAAAATTTGGGTTCCACCCATTTCTTTAGCCCTTTGGCTAGTAGTTAACATATCATCTAAACTAACCTTCCCTTGCTCTACTGCTTCAAGGGCTAACAACATTGTCATGATTTTACTGACACTAGCCATAGGTAAAGGTTCATGGGCATTTTTTTCAAAAATTACAGTGCCTGTAGACTGTTCCATCAACAGGGCAGCATGGCTCTCTAACTCCAAAGAACTAACCCTTTGAACAGGGAATACAAAGAAAAATGTTAAGATTATCAAGATAGAAATGCACCTTTTCACAAAAAAACCTCCTATCGGTTAAAATCTACAGTCAAATTACAACTATAGATTTCCCAATATTTGTGAAAATAATGCATTGATTTAGTTTCTAAAATTTCCTTATACCTTCTTCTGTTACTATACCGTAAATTAAAGGGATTGGTTGAGTTTTTTCCTGGGAAATTACAATTTTATTTAGTACTTCTCCTACTAACTGTTCTCCCTTTACCCTGTCATTGACATACATAGTAGCTATAACTTCCCCTTGTTCTACAAAGTCTCCTACTTTTTTGTTGATGATAAGGCCAACACCATAATCTATTTTATCTTCTTTTTTAGCCCTACCTGCCCCTAAAATCATCGCTAATGTTCCTAATCCCTCTGCATTGATTTTTTGGACATAGCCAGAAGTAGGACTTTTAACTTCAATTTGCTCTTTAGCCAATGGCAACAAAGAATAATCATCTATAACTCTAGGATCTCCCCCTTGAGAAGAGATAAACTCCCTAAATTTCTCCAATGCTTTACCATTAGCTATTACTTCATTTAGAAGTTTCTTTGCTTCTTCTTCATTTTCACAAATTTTAGCTATTAACAACATCTGAGCTGCTAATTCAATACATAAATCCAATAAATCTTTAGGACCTCTACCTTTTAATGTTTCAATAGCTTCAATCACTTCAAGGGAATTACCAATAGCATTTCCTAATGGCTGGTTCATATCAGTAATAAAGGCCACTGTTTCCCGTCCTAAATGGCTTCCTATACTAACCATCTCTTTTGCTAAGGAGAAGGAATCATCTAAAGTTTTCATAAAAGCTCCATCCCCTGTTTTAACATCTAAAACAATGCCATCGGCACCAGCTGCCAACTTTTTACTCATAATAGAGCTGGCAATTAGGGGAATACTGTCTACCGTTGCAGTAACGTCCCTTAAACTGTAGAGCTTACCATCGGCAGGGGCAAGCTTTGCCGTTTGGCCCATAACCGCCACTTTAGTTTTGTTAACTTTTTCGATGAACTCTTCTTTGGTTAAATCAATACGGAATCCAGGGATAGATTCTAATTTATCTAAAGTTCCACCAGTATGTCCAAGTCCCCTACCAGACATCTTAGCTACCGGAGCACCACAGGCAGCGACTAAAGGTCCTAATACAAGGGTAGTAGTATCCCCAACTCCCCCTGTACTGTGTTTATCAACTTTAATTCCTTCTATTTCGTTTAAATCAATAGTCTCACCGGAATTTATAATACTATTTGTCAAATATGCTGTTTCCTGTGAAGTCATCCCTTGGAAAAACACTGCCATAGCAAAGGCGGACATTTGATAATCGGGAATATCCCCTTTAGTATACCCTTGGATCAAAAAGTCAATTTCCCTTTCTGTCAGTTCCTTACCTTGCCGTTTCTTTAAAATTAAATCAACAGCCCTCATTTACACTGTCACCTCTTTTAACCATCCTTTAACTAGTTTAATAAACTTAGGACGGGTTTGATTAGCAATTTTCACTACCTGTTCGTGGGTTAATGGCTCTAAATGGTCTGGAATTGCCATATCTGTGATACAAGAAATACCTAAGACCTTTATCCCTAAATAATTTGCTACAATAACCTCTGGAACCGTTGACATTCCCACTGTATCTCCCCCTAAAGTGATAAGCATTCTAAGTTCTGCTGGAGTACAATAGGAAGGCCCAGTTACCGGTGCATAAACACCTTTTTGTACTTTAATATTTAGCTCATCGGCCACTCTCTCAGCAATGGCAATAAATTCCCTGTTGTAAGCTTGTGACATATCGGGAAATCTAGGTCCTAATTCTTCGTAATTAGGTCCTATTAACGGATTGGTAAAATAGGTGTTGATATGATCTGTAATTAACATTAAATCCCCTGGAGCAAATTTTTTGTTTAACCCACCACAGGCATTGGTAACAACCAAAGCTTTAATTCCTAAGGCATGCATTACATAAACAGGGAAGGTTACTTCTTGTAAAGAATAACCTTCATAGTAGTGGAACCTTCCTTGCATTGCCACCACCCTTTTCCCTTCTAACTTCCCAATAACTAACCTACCAGCATGGCCACTAACGGTAGATTTGGGGAAATGGGGGATCTCTTCATAAGGAACTGCTACACTCTCTTCTATTTCGTCAGCTAAAGTTCCTAATCCTGAACCTAAAATTAAACCTATTTCTGGAAGTATATCAACCTTTGATTTAATTACTTCAGCGGCTTCTTTAATTTTTTGAAGTAAGCTCATAATCTACCCCTCCCTATATTTCTTTTACAATATTTTTAACTAATTTAATAAAGTCTTCTCTAACCTGTTTGGTCACTTGGATAACTTCACTATGATCTAGCGGCTGATCTAGAATACCTGCTGCCATATTTGTGATACAGGATATTCCCAAAACCTTTAATCCACAATGGTTAGCAACAATTACTTCTGGTACAGTTGACATACCAACAGCATCTCCACCGATGGTTCTAACCATTTTTATTTCTTGAGGAGTTTCATAATTGGGACCTGAAAAACCCACATAAACCCCTTCAGCCAAGTTTATACCTAAATCTTTAGCTACCTTTTTGGCTATTTCCCCCAACCCTTTATTATATGCCATTGACATATCGGGAAATCTCTCCCCTAATTCATCTAAATTAGGACCTATTAGGGGATTACTGCCTGTTAAATTTATATGATCGGTAATTAACATCAATTGTCCTACATTAAATTCTTTATTTACTCCCCCTGCGGCATTTGTTACTAAAAGTTTTTCAACACCTAATAATTTCATTACCCTTACCGGAAATGTAACTTCTATTTGGCTGTATCCTTCGTAATAGTGGAACCTTCCTTGCATTGCTACTACAGGTTTCCCTTGTAGATAGCCGAAAACCAAATTTCCTGCATGACCAGATACGGTGGAAACAGGGAAATTAGGTATTTCTTCATAGGGAATTTTCACAGCTTTTTCTATTTCCTCTGCTAAAATCCCTAAACCAGATCCTAAAATCATACCAATCTCTGGTTGAATTGCAACCCTTTCCTTAATATAACTAACCGTTTGATCCAGTTTTTCCATTATATTCTCCACTAAAATCCCTCCCTTTTAAATCAAGCTTTTACCGTTATATTGATCTTTTAAATTAAAGATTTTAACTAGTGTTGCTGCTACATCGACAAAACTTTCCCTTACACCCAAAGATTGTACCGGTAATTTCTTTCCATATACTAAAACTGGTACATATTCTCTAGTATGGTCAGTACCTGGGTGAGTAGGGTCACAGCCATGGTCAGCGGTAATTATTAATACATCATCTTCTTTTAAATTATCAAGAATTTTCCCTACCATTTGGTCAGTTTCCATTAAAGCTTTTCCATAGCCTTCCACATCATTTCTATGACCATAAAGCATATCAAAGTCTACTAAGTTAGTCATTATCAGCCCTGAGAAATCCCCTTTAAGGGATTCAAGGGTCTTTTCTAATCCGTCTAAATTGGATTTAGATTTTAAACTTCTAGTTATCCCAACTCCCCCATATATATCCCAAATCTTACCTATCGAAAGAACTTCATAACCTTCTTCTTGTAAAGATTGAAGGACAATTTTTCTATCTGGTAGTCGGGAAAAGTCCTTTCTGTTAGTGGTACGGCTGAAGTTTCCTGGCTGACCAACAAAGGGACGGGCAATTACCCTTCCTACACCATGATCTCCAACTAACATTTCCCTAGCTATTTTGCACATCTCATAAAGTTCTTCAAGGGGAATAACTTCTTCATGGGCAGCAATTTGAAAAACACTATCAGCAGATGTATAAACTATCGGGTAGCCGGTTTTAACATGTTCTTCCCCTAAATCTTCAATTATTTGGGTTCCAGAAGCGGGGTAATTTCCTAAAGTTTTTCTGCCAATTTTCCTTTCAAATTCTTCGATTAAATCTTTAGGAAAACCATTTGGATAAGTGGGAAATGGTTTATCTAAAATATATCCCGCTATTTCCCAGTGGCCAGTTGTTGTATCCTTTCCTGGGGACTTTTCAGCCATTTTTCCGTAAGATGCAATGGGACTTTCCGCCGGCTCGACTCCTTTAATAGGGTGAATATTACCTAAACCCATTTTTTGAAGGTTAGGAAGGTTTAAGCCTCCTAAAGATTCGGCAATATTTGCCAAGGTATTTGCACCTTGATCATTGTAAAGATGAGCGTCAGGGAGTGCTCCAATCCCTACACTATCCAATACTAATAAAACAACTCTTTTCATTTACATTACCTCCTTTATTAGTTAGACATCTGACAACTTAAGTAAAAAAAGAATTACCCACGGGGGTGAAATTTTTTATGGATATTTTGAAGTTTTTTCCCGGTAACCTGGGTATAAATTTGGGTAGTTGAGATATCGGCATGACCTAACATTTCCTGGACAGAGCGGAGATCTGCCCCATTTTCTAGTAGATGGGTAGCAAAGGAATGTCTAAAGGTATGGGGAGTTATTTCTGTGTCAATACCTGATTGTTTAGCATATTTCTTAATAATTTTCCAAAACCCCTGTCTAGTTAATGGTCTACCGTGGAAGTTTAAAAAAAGTGTCTTTTGGTAAATATTTTTTACTAGCTTTGGTCTGGATTGTTGTAAATACAATTGAATATAGTGTATTGCCATCTTTCCAAGGGGAACTATCCTTTCCTTAGAACCCTTTCCTTGACATCTTAAAAATCCTAAATCTAAATTGACGTCATCTACTTCTAAACTGATAAGTTCTGATACCCTTAGTCCCGATGCATACAATAGTTCCAACATAGCCCTGTCCCTAATTCCCATTTTATCTGTTTCATCGGGCTGACTTAGTAATTCCTCCACTTCTTCAACTGTAATTATCTTAGGAAGTTTCTTAGATAATTTAGGGGAGTCTAAATCCCTTGCCGGATCTTCTCCTAGAAGATTTTCGGCACTTAAATAGTTAAAAAAAGACCTAATGGCAGCTAGATTTCTAGAAATCGAAGCTGGTGCCATTTTTTCTCCCTGTAATTTTAATAGGTATGTAATTATTTGTTGTCTTTTAACACTGGATAAGTCTGAAAAACCAGTTTCTTTTAGGAAATTGATAAATTTTTTCAAATCCCTTTCGTAACTTAGTACTGTATTTTGGGCCAAACCCCTTTCTACCTTCAAATAGGTTAGATAGTCGGCCAGTAACTTCTCCATTACTATATCCCCTTTTACATGTTTTAATAATATATTTCAATAAAAAAATAGAAATTCCTGCTTTTTATATTCCTATTGAATAAAATTCTTTTAATACTAAAATAACCCTTTCCCAAAGTTTAATATCCCAACCTGTAGAAGCTTTAACTACAACCTCTCCTCCATATAAGTATACCACTAAATTGATAAAAATAGAAAGAGTAGAAATAAAAAACCAAAAAATTTTTATTGGCAGCCTAATAAAAAATATTTTCACATCTATCCCCCCTCCTTCAAAATCTTATGTATATTTTATGAAATTATTACAAAAAGACATCAACAAAAGTCTGTTGATGTCTCAGACTGAAGACAAACTATAGACAAAGTCACCATCAGCTGTGGAAATTAAACAAAGATACGATTAAGTCGAGGAGATAGATTTAAGAGCTGATTAGATAAAAGGAAGAAGGGGGGAGGAACAGGACGTTCCGAAAGCTTATTGAGCCATGGACGGCGAATTAGAGCGGTACCCTTCTTCCTTTTAGATAGAAGCCTTAAATCTCGACGGAGACTTTGTTAGAATGTTTAATTACCACAGCCTTTAAAAAATGACTTTGTCTACAAATTAAGACATCAACAAGAGTCTGTTGATGTCTTAAGTATTAACTATGCTTTTAATGCTTCTTCTAAAGGAGTATATTCTAAGTCTAAGGCTTCAGCTACAGCTTTGTAGGTAACTTTTCCGTTAATTACATTAACACCTAGTGCCAATGCTTTATCCTCTTTAATGGCTTGTAAATAACCTTTGTTAGCTATTTTTACTGCATATGGAATAGTAACATTAGTTAAAGCGAAGGTTGAAGTTCTTGGAACAGCTCCAGGCATATTTGCAACAGAGTAATGTACCACACCGTGTTTTACATAAATTGGGTCACTATGGGTAGTTACTCTATCGATTGTTTCTACTGATCCACCTTGATCGATTGCCACATCTACGATTACAGAGCCTTCTTTCATAGTCTTAACCATCTCTTCAGTTACTAATCTTGGAGCTCTAGCACCTGGTATTAAAACTCCACCAATTAACAAATCACAATTTTTAACAGCTTCTGCAATAGTAAATGGATTTGACATTAAAGTATTTACACGGCCGTGGAAGATATCATCTAAGTAACGTAATCTTTCAGCATTAATATCTAAAATTGTTACATTGGCACCAAGACCTACTGCCATTTTTGCCGCATTTGTACCTACTACTCCACCACCGATGATCACAACTTCTGCAGGCTTAACTCCTGGAACACCACCTAGCAATACACCTAAACCTCCATTAGGTCTTTGTAGGAAAGTAGCCCCAATTTGAGTAGCCATACGACCTGCCACTTCACTCATAGGAGTTAATAATGGTAAAGAACCATCTTCTAATTGAACTGTTTCATAAGCGATAGCTACCACTTTTTTCTCCATCAAAGCACGGGTTAATTCTGGTTCTGGAGCAAGGTGTAGATATGTAAATAAAATTTGACCTTCTTGGAACAATTCATACTCTTGAGGAAGGGGCTCTTTTACTTTTAAAATCATTTCAGCTTGAGTCCAAACATCTTTTGCAGTAGGAACAATTTTAGCTCCAACTTTTTCAAATTCTTCGTTGGTAAAACCACTGCCTTTACCAGCATTATTTTCAATAATCACTTGGTGTCCATTGTTAATAAGACTTAGAACACCAGCAGGGGTAATAGCAATACGATTTTCATTGTTTTTAATTTCCTTAGGTACTCCTATAAGCATGTTTTTTCCTCCTTTAGGATTTTCTCATCTTATATTTTTTGCAATAATTATGCCAATTATCAATTTAATATTTTTGTCCTATTTGACACAATATTCTCTGCATTTTCTTGCAAATAAGAAAAAAAATGCTTGCAAAATATTGCATTAAATCATAATTGGCACAACTAATTTTAATAATATTGGGATAATGTAGGCTTCTATCATCCCTGCAATTACCATAAAAATTCCACTTAACAAAATTAAAAAACAATAGTTGAGGAAAAAACTTTTAATATTAAAGTTTTTGTTTTTTACTATTTTTAATAAAATAACCCAAGAAAAAGAAATACTGGCTACTGAACTTAATAATAAAGCTGGAATGATCAAAAGATTATGGGGAACTATAGCTGCTAAAGAAAATAATAACCCTTTTAAAGTAGAATGATTAAAAATAAATCCAACGGTGAAACCTAAGATAACCCCACGGAAAAAAAGCATTAAAATTATTACCGGGATTCCTATAACTGTTAAGCCAGATAAAAAGGCAACTAATATAAATTTCCCATTGGTTAGTAAAGATTCCTGTAAAATACTGTTCTTATTAATACCCGTTGCCTCGTCCAACACTTCAAAATAAAAATTAATTTCCTGTTTTAATCCTTCACTGTGTTGGCTGGGCAGGCGATTGACCATAATAGATCCAAAAATAATTCCACAAATAAAAATTAGAACAACAAAGGTGAAAGAATATAAATTTTCTTTAATGTACCGCAAAAGTAGATGATTAAAAGCCACAGCCTTCCCCTCCCAGAAAATTATATAATTACTTTATGCTAGAGAAGAAGGATTTAGACCTAAACCATTACTTTACCATATTTCCCTCCACCACCCCTTTGTAAGCTCAAACTACCTTCACGGCCTTTAATTATAATTTCCACTATCTTATCACTAAAATACTTCCTTAACTTTTCTTCGCTAATTTGGTGTAAAATTTGTGCTTCAGTACCTAACTCTTGTAACGCCTTTTCCCGTCCTTTCTTCCCTAACCCTGGGATAAATTCTAATGGGATTTGATAATAATACTGGGGACGATGTATGGGATGATGACCAAAATTTAAATCCTTTATTTCCATTATTCTGTTATAAACCCCTTTAACTATCTTTTGTTTATCACAAAAACAATCTTCTAAAACCTTATCACAATTAGCGCAAAAATTATAATAATACTTTCCTAGTTGGGGGTCTAATCCGTAATTAGCTATTATTTTCCTTCCATCTCTATTTTTAATTCCTTTTTTTATTTCCGAAAAAGTGGGAGCTTCTAATTGTAAAACATTATATTCACGGGCAATTTTACCTACACTGTGGGCATCGGAGTTAGTTAAAAAATTAAAATTATGGAGTTCTGCAATACAATCCGCCAGTTTTGTATCAGCACTCAACCCTAATTCCACCACATCTATCTCCTCTACTCTATTGCCGAAACACTCTTTTAACCTGGTAAATGCTTTACCATAATAACTTTTATGGGGAGTAAAAATATGGGCAGGCATAAAGATTCCATCATGTTCTTTAACAAAATCTAATAACTGATTGGAAGTTACATTTGCCCGCTGGGTACTTAAATTATTATTAGTAACTTTTGTAGCTAAAAATTCACTAAAGGCAATGGTTCTTGAAAGGTCAGGGAAAAAACAAACAGCATGAACTCCTTCCTGGGTTTCCACTTCACTGCCTAATATCAAAGTTAAAGAAGCTAAATCACTTTTATAAACTAAGCCCCCTTCCTCTAGTTCTTCTAATATCCCCTCTCTTATTAAAAAAGATAATTCCTGTAACACATAGGGGGAACCACAATCAACTAAACCAATTATGTCCATCCCCTTTGCTACAATAGAATGTTCAATGATATTTAAAATTGTCATATTTCTAGATGCGGTGACCTTTACCGCCTTTTTACAGGCTGAACCTATATGAATATGAAAATCACAGTTATATTTTTTCATTTTTTCTACCTCTAACAATAATATTTTTAAACCTCCCGCATATAATATATTAAAAATTTAGGGAGGTATATGTTATGTATATTAACAATAAAGGCATCTTTTTTCAAGGAAATATTAAAGAGTTAATGGAATTTTTAAAGGGGTTAGAAAAGGAATATGCAACATACTTTGCCAATGCCGTTAAAGCATCAAAATATTCAGGGTTATCATCATATCCCCTTCCCATAGAAGAAAGGTTTATTCCATAATCTTCTGCTTCTTTTAAAATATCAACTTTAGAGCAGATTTTGATAGAATGTTTTTTTGTCAAACCTTCATTTTTTAGCTGTGTTAAAATAAAAGTTATTTTTTTTCTTTCCATATCAGGTAAAACCAATGGATAACTTCCTTTAACTAGGCTGCCAAAATTAGTGAGAAAATGATGACTTATCCCCCGATGTCTCTCCCGCTGGTCAGCAAAACCTAACCGGAGGGCAGGATAAACATCACAACCTAAATTTTGGGCAACATCAGAAATATATCCCTGTTCTATTCCAGTGAACCCATATTTAGTACCTGTTCCAACAATACCGGGCCCCATGCCAACGATAGTTATCTGGGCTTGAAAATAGGCAATACTCCCTTGTATAGCTGTAATAAAGTTTACGCTCTCTAAATCGCCACCAAAGGCATGGCCACAGGTAATAACCCCTTGGATTAATTTATTCTCTTTTAAAATCTTTAATGTATTACTGTGATATGCCGGCAAAGCTCCACCATCGGTCATGCAATAGGTAATTTTTAAATGGGGATTTATTTTTTTAAGGCCAATTACTAAGGGTGCTAACATACTATGTAGCTCTATAGTGATTACTTTATGTCCTGAAAAACTAAATTTATCCAAATTTTCTCCTAACTGTTCCTCTAAGGTATGAACCTTTAATTGTAAAGGAGTATACCTAAGTTTCATAATATGACCGGGACTTTTATCCTTTTTAGGTGTAGGGTTTAATTTGCTGATGATAAAATGATATCCACCTGTCCCTAAGTTTAAGTCAACGGCAGTAGTATTTACAAAAACTTCATCTCCTACTTCTACCCTTCCTATCAATGTTGGATAGTTATAACCTTGGCTATTATCAGCAAATTTGACTATCTGTACATCTACTCCTTTACTTACATCTTTTACAATTTCAATAACTTTTTTCACTTCAGTATTAATCATAATTATCCACCCTTTCCATTAACTCCTAACCATCTAATAATATTATAACAGGGATTTTCATAAACATCAAAAAGAGGCAATGAAAAACTCCATTGCCTCAGACTGAAGACAAACTATAGACAAAGTCACCATCAGCTGTGGTAATTAAACAAAGATACGATTAAGTCGAGGAGATAGATTTAAGAGCTGATTAGATAAAAGGAAGAAGGGGTGAGGAACAGGACGTTCCGAAAGCTCTATTGAGCCATGGACGGCGAATTAGAGCGGTACCCTTCTTCCTTTTAGATAGAAGCCTTAAATCTCGACGGAGACTTTGTTAAAATGTTTAATTACCACAGCCTTTAAAAAATGACTTTGTCTACAAACTGAGGCAATGGAAAACTCCATTGCCTCTAGCTTTTTATTTAACGAAAGCTGCACCCCTATTTAGTGCTTCTTCGTTCATTGGTATTAAGTTGTGGCGATGTTCTGGTAAAACCTTTTTCAATGATTCTATAATTGATTCTTTTGATACTACTTTTGTTTGAGCAATCAAAGTCCCTAAAACCACCATGTTGGCAACCTTTAAGTTACCTAGTTCATTGGCAATTTCATTGGCAGGAACTTCTATAACCGTTATATCTTCCCGCTGACAACTACGATTGATCAAAGAAGAGTTAATTATTAACACTCCACCAGGTTTCACCATAGATTCAAATTTATCTAATGATGGTAAATTCATCGCTACTACTACTTGAGGTTCAGTAACTACCGGTGAACCAATAGGCTCTTCTGAAACCACAACTGTACAGTTAGCAGTTCCTCCCCGCATTTCAGGACCATAAGAAGGCATCCAAGAAACCTCTTTACCTTCTAACATTCCCGCATAGGCAATTAACTGCCCCATAGACATAACCCCTTGGCCACCAAAACCAGCTAAAATCATATCCAACATATTATTTAGCCTCCTTTTCGGGGTCTCTTAAGTTACCCAATGGATAGTATGGAATCATGTGTTCTTCTAACCACTTAAGGGCTTCTACAGGGCTGATACCCCAGTTAGTTGGACAAGTAGAAAGAACTTCTACTATACCAAAACCTTTACCTTCCATTTGTACTTGGAAAGCCCTTTTAATAGCTCTTTTTGCTTTCATTATATTAGGAACATTGTGAACTGAAACCCTTTCAACAAATACCGCTCCTTGAATTGTAGCCAACATTTCAGACATTTTTATTGGATAACCGGCATGGTTTTCATCTCTACCGAAAGGAGATGTAGCTGTAACCTGGTTAACTAACGTAGTTGGTGCCATTTGACCACCAGTCATACCATAAATAGCATTGTTAACAAAGATTGTAGTAATCTTTTCACCTCTAGCTGCAGCATGGACAATCTCGGCACATCCAATAGATGCTAAGTCCCCATCACCTTGATAAGTAAATACCACATTATCTGGATGTACCCTTTTTATTCCTGTAGCTACCGCTGGAGCTCTACCATGGGCAGCTTGTTGCATATCACAATCAAAATAGTTATATGCCAATACTGCACAACCTACAGGGGCAACACCAATAGCCTTTTCTTTGATCCCTAGCTCATCCATAACCTCAGCGATTATTTTGTGAATTATACCATGGGTACAACCTGGGCAATAGTGTAAAACATTATCTGTTAAACTTTTGGGTTTTTCCCATACTCTCACCCATTCCATTACTTAACACCCCCTGCTAATTCCCTAACTTTTTCTGCAATTTCTTGTGGAGTTGGTATCATACCACCGGTTCTTCCATAAAAATGTACTGGCTTTCTTCCATTAACGGCAAGCCTTACATCTTCCACCATTTGTCCAGTACTCATTTCTACTGTTAAGAAAGCTTTAGCTGTATCAATAACTTCATTAAAGGCTTTTTCTGGATATGGCCAGAGAGTTATTGGTCTAATTAAACCAACTTTAATACCCTCTTTACGTAACTGTTGAACAACGGTTTTACAAATCCTTGCAGTGGTACCGTAAGCAACTAAAATAATTTCTGCATCTTCAGTTTGATACATTTCACACTTAGTTTCTTTTTCCGCTATTTCCCTATATTTAGCTTGTAATCTTAAATTATGTTTCTCTAACTCTTCTGGAGCCATGTGGAGAGAGTTTACAACATTTGGTTTTCTTCCTTTAGCACCAGTTGTAGCCCAAGTTTTTTCTGGCAAATCCCTACCCTTAGGAGGATTAAATTCTACCGGTTCCATCATTTGACCGATAATACCATCTCCTAAAATCATTACAGGAGTTCTATAGGCATCGGCAATATCAAAGGCCTCCATAGTTAAATCAACTAACTCTTGTACTGTAGATGGTGCTAATACTACTAAACGATAATCACCATGACCTCCACCTTTAGTAGCTTGGAAGTAGTCGGATTGGGCAGGTTGGATACCACCTAGTCCTGGACCTCCCCTAACAATATTAACAATAACACAAGGAAGTTGAGCACCGGCGATATATGAAATACCCTCTGTCTTTAAACTGATACCAGGGCTGGAAGAAGAAGTTAATACTCTAGCACCAGCACCTGCTGCTCCATAAACCATATTTATCGCTGCAACTTCACTTTCTGCCTGTAAAAATACTCCCCCGACCTCTGGCAATCTTCTGGCAAGATATGCAGGAATTTCGTTTTGTGGGGTTATAGGGTAACCAAAAAAGTAACGACAGCCCGCTTGAACGGCAGCTTCTCCAAGAGCCTCATTACCTTTCATTAACTTTTTAGCCATGAATTAAACCTCCCTTATTTTTTAGCTTCCTTTTCTACTACAATAACGCTATCTGGACATATTCTTGCACATTGTGCACAGCCAATACATTTTTCCATTTCATATACAGTTGCAGGATTGTAACCTTTTTTGTTTATCCTATCAGTAGCCATTTTCACGATGTGTACAGGACAAACGATATTACATAATTCACAACCTTTACATTTGTCTTCATCAAAAATAACTCTTGGCATATTTCTAACCTCCTTATCTACAGCCATGGTAATTTATAGTCTATTTCTATGGGAAAAACTTTTGTATTTATTTTCTCCTTTAACTTTTCCGCCAATTCCCCTTTAGCCCCTGTAAAAACCACATTTAAACCTAGTTCTTCTCCAGCTTTTTCGACTAACTCTTGTCCCAGCAAAATATCTTCGATTTCAGTTAGTTCCCCTAAATTAGTGTTATTTATCAGCCCTGTTACTTTCAATCGGGACTTTCTTTCAATTCTTTCTTTAATAGTTTTTATTCCTTCCACTGTAGAAGTGAAAGGTCTTTTTTCATTAATTACCATCCAAAATTCATAACCAGTCTTTTGTAAATGATGATAATATCGCCCTAAAACTATGGCTCCATCATCACCCCCAACATCGATTACCACTGGTTTATCTGAAGTAAAACAACCTATAACTTCTGGTGGCAAAGCAGGTAGATCTGCTGTACCATACCTTTGATTAAAAATTACTTCTACATTATTTTCCCGTAAATCTTCAGCACTATCCCTAGACCTAAAAAAAGGGTTAACGATATCCAGGTCTACTAAATAACTTTTACCATAGGTTTTTGCTAAATATTTACTGAAATTTAGTGCTACCTGGGTTTTACCACTACCAAATTCACCACAAAAGATAAATACTTTGGATTTAGACAATAAATCAAGCATTTATTTTAATCCTTCATAAATTTTGGGCTTTTCTTCCCCAGTAAGCACCCTTAATCCACCTTCTGCTAAAGCAAGCATTTCATCTTCCCCTGGATAAACCAAAACATCAGATATAAAGTTTACCCTTTCTTTAATCCAGCCTACAAGAACATTGTCATAGGCTAAACCACCGGTTAAGATGATGGCATCTACTTCACCTTTTAAAACAGCTGCACAACTACCAATCTCTTTTGCCACTTGATAAGCCATGGCTTGATAAACAAGTTCTGCGTCCTTATCGCCATTTTCAATCATTTTTCTAACTTCTCGACCATCATTGGTATTTAGGTAGGCAACTAATCCACCTTTACCGACGATTTTTTTCATAATTTCTCCTTGGGTAAACTGATTAGAGAAACATAATTTAACTAAATCTCCTACAGGTAAACCACCACTTCTTTCAGGAGAAAAAGGACCTTCTCCATCTAAGGCATTATTAACATCTACTACCTTCCCTTTTCTATGGGCTCCTACTGAGATACCGCCACCTAAATGGGCTACAATAAAGTTAAAATCTTCATAAGATCCTTGAAGATCATTAGCTGCTCTACGGGCAACGGCCTTTTGATTTAAGGCGTGGAAAATACTTTTCCTTTGGATTTCCGGCATACCAGAAATCCTTGCAATGTCCTCCATTTCATCAACAACTACAGGATCGACAATATATGCTGGAATATTAAATTGTTCTGCAATTTCATGGGCAATGATACCACCTAAATTGGAAGCATGTTGGCCTTGTAAACCTTTTCTTAAATCTTCCAACATTTTTTCATTAACTTCATATGTTCCTCCAGGCATTGGAGCTAATAATCCCCCTCTACCCACAACCGCTGATAGTTTATTTAGATTAATTCCTTGTTCATCTAAGGTTTTTAAAATGACATTCTTTCTAAATTCATATTGATCAATAATAGATTTAAAGCCCACCAATTCTTCAGCAGAGTGGCGAAGGGTTTCTTCAAAAAGGGCATTGTCATTTTCAAATACAGCGATTTTTGTGGAGGTGGAACCGGGATTAATTGTTAGAATTCTAAAGCTATTTGGCATTTTATAATTACCTCCTTAAATACATCTTGAAACTTTTTAAAATAGGGAGTTGACTAAAGCCAACCCCCTTATTTTATAACTATCCTTTTAGGGTCTAATTAGCCAAGATAAGTGTTGCGAACTCTACCAAGTTTTTCAATTCTTTCTTCAGCCATTCTATCAGCAGCTTTATATGTTGGAATATTGTCTCTCTTAGCAATTTGGAATACCTTTTTGATGTTATCGTATATTTTAGAAACAGTTTGCATAGCCCTTTCTTCATTATATCCTTTAAGTTCATCGGCTACGTTAATTAATCCACCGGCATTTATTACATAGTCTGGAGCATAAATGATACCTTTTTCAGTAATGATATCACCATGACGTTCTTCTTTAAGTTGGTTATTAGCACCACCGGCGATAATTTTGCACTTAAATTGTGGTATAGTTTCATCATTTATTGTAGCACCTAAAGCATTAGGAGAGTAAATATCACACTCTACTCCATAGATTTCATTTAAACCAACAGCTTGGGCACCAAATTCTCTAACAACTCTATCAACAGCTTCTTTATCAATGTCAGTAACAATCAATTTAGCTCCAGCTTTGTGTAAATACTCACATAGGTAGTATCCAACTTTACCTACACCTTGTACGGCAACTACTCTACCGGTAATATCATCGGAACCCCAAACTTCATTGGCGCAAGCTTGGATACCTCTGAAAACTCCATAGGCAGTTTTAGGAGATGGGTCACCACTACCACCTAAAGTTTTAGATACACCTACAACGTAAGGAGTTTCTTGTCTAATATAATCCATATCGTCAACAACGGTTCCAACATCGGCAGCGGTAATATAGCGGCCATTTAAACTTTGGACAAATCTACCAAATGCCCTCCATAATTCTTCAGATTTCTGGGTTTTAGGATCTCCCCAAACTACAGTTTTACCTCCACCTAAATTTAATCCTGCTGCAGCAGCTTTATATGTCATACCCCTTGATAATCTTAAGGCATCTTCAATAGCTTCTTCTTCAGTTTTGTAATTCCACATACGGGTTCCACCTAAGGCTGGACCTAAAGTAGTGTCATGAATACCAATAATAGCTTTTAAACCAGAAGTTTTATCATGACAAATAACCACTTGCTCATAATCATACTTTTCCATGTACTTGAAAATTTCCATTTGAAATTCCTCCTTAAATTTTTAATATATAGCTTACCTATTGGCAGCTACTAAAACCCCTAAAGCTATAGAATATAATTTAGCTTCATGGGTATCTGACCTAGAAGTTAACACAACTGGTGCTTTGGCACCGGCAATTATCCCTGCAGTTTTAGCATTAGCAAAGTAAACTATAGATTTATATAAAACATTTCCTGCTTCAATATCGGGAACTAATAGAATATCGGCATTACCAGCTACTGGACTTACAATTCCTTTATGTTTTGCAGCTTCTAAAGATACTGCATTGTCTAATGCAAGGGGTCCATCGATAATACAACCTTTAATTTGTCCCCTATCTGCCATCTTAGAAAGATTTGCCGCATCTAATGTCGCCTGCATATCAGGGTTTACTAATTCCACTGCTGCTAAAGGTGCTACCTTAGGAGTATCGATTCCTAGAGCATGGGCTACTGTTACAGCATTTTGTACTATTTGAGCCTTTTGACTTAAATCAGGGGCGATATTCATAGCACCATCTGTTAATAAGAACAATTTATCATATCCTTGGATCTCCAATACTGCCACATGACTTAAAACTCTACCGGTCCTTAGACCAATTTCTTTATCAAGGACTGCCCTTAAAATATCTGCTGTACCTAATAAGCCCTTCATAACTAGACTGGCTTCACCTTGAGAAACCATTTCCACTGATTTTCTAGCAGCTTTAATTTTATCTGGTTCATTGATAATTCTACATCGGGAAATATCATAACCTTCCCCTTGGGCAATTTCTTTAATTCCTTCTTCATCGCCAACTAAAATAGCGTCAACAATTCCTAAATTTACCCCTTCGCTTACTGCAGCTAATACTTCGTTATCCTCTGCAGCTGCTACCACTAGGGTTTGTTTCGGTACTTCTTTAGCCTTTTCAATGATTTGTTGAATAGATGTTATCATCCAAACACCTCCCTAATAAGTTTTTGCTTTTTCTTCATTATTTAGTACCCTTAAAACACCTTCTACTAAAGCAATCATTTCATCTTCACCAGGATAAATTAAAACTTCTGCAATAAAACTAATGTACTGAGAAATTTTATCTGTTAAGTACTTAGAATGGGATAAACCACCGGTTAAAACAATTTTTTCTACTTGACCTTTCAATACTGTAGCCATTGCTCCGATTTCCTTAGCAATTTGATAAGCCATAGCATTGTATATAAGTTCTGCGTATTTATCCCCTTCTTTAATTCTCCTTTCAACTTCCCTAGCATCATTGGTGTTTAGATAAGCAACTAAACCACCTTCTCCGGTAAGCTTCTTCTTTAAAGTAGCTAAATCGTACTTTCCGGAAAAAGCTAATTTAACTAAATCACCTACCGGTAATCCTCCAGTTCTTTCTGGGGAAAATGGACCCATTTCATTGGCATTATTAACATCTATCATTTTATTTTTTCTAATTGGTACTATGGAAATTCCTCCACCTAAGTGGGCAACTATTAAGTTCATCTCCTCTAGAGATTTACCTAAATCTTTAGCTACCCTATGGGCAACTGCTTTAACATTTAAAGCATGTAACAAACTTCTCCGAGGTATTTCTGGCATTCCTGAAATTCTTGCTATATCTTCAAACTCATCTACTGCAACGGGGTCAACGATATAGGCCTTAACCCCAAACTTCTCGGCAATCTTTTTGGCAATTAATCCTCCTAAATTTGATGCATGCTCTCCTTGTACCCCAATTTTCAAGTCTTTAATCATCTCTTCATTAACTTCGTAAGTTCCACTTTCCATAGGTCTTAAAAGACCACCACGACCAACTATAGAGTGAAAAGAGGTAAAACCATTTTCCTCCAACCACTTTTCAATTACTTCATAACGAAAGTCTAATTGATCTATTATTTTACTGTATTTTTTAAGCTCTTCTCTACTATGGCTTAAGTTTTCACTTTTAATTAATTCTTTGCCCTCATAAACAGCGATTTTAGTAGAAGTAGAGCCAGGGTTAATTGCTAAAATTCTAAACATAACTACAACCCCTTATTTTTTATATATTGTCTTAACCTTCCTATAAGTTTCTAATCTCTCATGAACTAAAGTATCGGCAGCTTTATATGTTGGAATGTTATCCCTTCTGGAGATTTCAAAGATTTTCAATAACATATCATAAATACCTGCTGCTTTACCGTATGCCCTTTCTTTATTGTATCCACCTGGTTCTAGTTCATCGGCAACTTGAATTAGACCTCCAGCATTAACAACATAATCTGGGCCATAAACTATTCCTAATTCATGGAGCTTATCACCATGGCGAGGTTCAGCCAATTGATTGTTAGCAGCACCGGCAATAGCTTTACACTTTAATTTAGGAATTGTCTCATCATTGATAATTGCACCTAGAGCATTAGGTGAGAATATATCACATTCTACTTCATAAATTTCTTCAGGTTTCACTATAGTTACTTGTGGATAATCTGCTAATACTTTATCAATGTGTTCTTGAATTATATCTGTACCAATTACTTTAGCTCCATCTTCAATAAGGTAACCTACTAAGTGATAACCTACTTTTCCTAGACCCTGAACAGCGATGACTTTTCCTTCTAGTGAATCTGATCCAAATGCTTCCTTTGCTACAGCTTTAATACCTTTCCAAGTTCCAAAGGCGGTAATAATTGATGAATTACCACCACCCCCGTAAGATTCAGGTAAAGCACCAACATAAGGGGTTTCTTTACGGCAAATTATAAAATCATGGTAAGTAGTACCTACATCGGTACCTGTGCTAAATCTACCTTTAAAACCATCGATAAATCTACCAAAGGCTCTAAACATCGCTTCACTCTTGTCCTTTTTAGGATCACCCCAAATTACCGATTTCCCACCACCATAGTCTTGACCACTGGCAGCTGATTTGTAAGTCATTCCCTTTGAGAGCCTTAATACGTCGTAAATAGCTTCTTCTTCTGTTTTATAAGGCCACATTCTGCAACCACCAAGGGCTGGACCTAAAGTTGTATCGTGGATAGCTATTAAAGCCTTTAAGCCACTGGCTTTATGTTGATTAAAGATCAGCTGTTCATGTCCTTCTTTTTCCATCATTTCGAAAATCTTCATTTTGGTTACCTCCCCTTATTTTTTCACCTTTTTATTTTTTGCAATTTATGTGCCAAGCTATCTGATCTTAAATTATTATTTGATAAAAGCCTGAAAAATATAAAAAACAAAAAAATAACATAGTTTGCTTTTAAAAAAGCCAACTATGTTATTGCATTTTTTTGCAATAAATTGCGTTTTTTTGCCTGCAAATTATTGCAAGTCATATTTCTCTATTTTATTATATAAACTCCTGATAGATATATCTAAATCTTTAGCTGTCTTTGTTTTATTGAAATTATTAAGCATCAATACTTTTTGGATATATTCTTTCTCGACATTATCCAAAACTGTTGACAATGGTTTAACTGTAGTAGATTTTTGAACCTTTAGATCTATATTAAATTTATCATTAGTTAAATTAGGGAGATGGGTAGGAGTTATTATAGTTTCATTATAATTCATATTAATAATTGCCCTTCCTATTACATTTTCTAATTCCCTAACATTTCCCCGCCAATGATAATTTTCAAGAATTTGTAAAGCTTCTTCATCTATCCCTTGAATACTTCTTCCATACTCTTGGTTAAATTTCTTAATTAAATGGTATGTTAAAGGTTTAATCTCCTTTTTCCGCTTTCTAAGGGGAGGTATAAAAATGGGAACAACACTTATCCTGTAATATAGATCTTCTCGAAATTTCCCCTGTTTAATAGCTTCTTCTAAATTAACATTAGTAGCAGCAATTACTCGGACATCCACTGTTTGAGGCTTGGTATCTCCAACAGGAACTATTTCCCTTTCTTGTAGTACCCTTAAAAGCTTTGCTTGGAGATTCAAACTAATTTCACCTATTTCATCGAGGAAAATAGTCCCTCCATTAGCTTGGGAAAAAAGACCCTTCTTTCCACCCCTTTTGGCTCCTGTAAAGGCACCATCTACATAGCCAAAAAGTTCACTTTCCAAGAGATTATCAGCAATAGCGGCACAATTTACCCGAACAAATTGGTTGTATTTTCTGCTAGATGCATTGTGGATAGCATGGGCAAACAATTCTTTACCAGTACCACTTTCTCCCCTAAGGAGTACTGTAGCTGGGGTAATAGCAGCATTTTTTGCTTGTTCGATGGCCATTTTCATATTTAATTCTTCTGCAACGATATCATCAAAGGTATATTTAGCTTCTAGTTTTCTGATTATCCGTTTAGCCTTATCTAATTCATCATGTAACCTTTTAATTTCCGAAATATCATGGATTACTGCTACACTGCCCTTTAATTTATTATCTACTATCAGCGGGGCAGCATCCACTATTACTTCTTTACCCATAGCCCCTACTTTTAATTTAACACCTTTAACTGGCTGACGGGTTTTTAATACTTGAAGGTGAACACTTTCTCCTTCAGCGATATCTACATCTGCTGGTTTACCGATTATATCCTTTTCTGTATAGCCTGTAAGCTTTTTATATGCGGGGTTAATCATAATCCCTTTACCTTCATGATCTACAACTGAAATAGCATCAACTGTTGCGTTAAAAATGGATTCTAAAGTAGCTTGAACTTCTTTTAAGTTAGTTATTTTTTCCGCTAATTCTTTAACCTCTGTAATATCTCTAAAAACTGCTACAGCTCCTACTAACTCACCTTTTTCATTAAAAACAGGCATTCGGTTAGTTACTATGGATATATCCCCAACCTTTTGCTGTCTATTAAGTTCCGGTTTCCCTTCCTCTAAAACCCTAGGTAATCTCGATGTGGGAACAACTTCTAAAACATCTCGACCTAAACATTCTTTGTAAGGAATTCCTACAATTCTTTCCGCACCTTTATTCATTAAAATAATTTTCCCTTGGAGGTCTATAGCCATAATGGCATCATGTATACTATCTAAAATCCCTTGAATTTCATGGGGTCCTAAAACTCTCTTTCCCAAACTATTACCTCCTTAGCCTTTCCTTTCAATATATTTTATCATGAAAGGCTAAACTTGTTAAGACCGGCTAAATTATAAAGTTCAAATTAAAATTCTAAAAAAGATAAGGATAAGTTATATTTTCTTTAACAACCACTTATCACAATAAAGAGAATGAAAAAAATTATTAAGTAACCTAAACAAGTTGAACAGCCTGATTCACCTTCTTGATCCAGTATCTGATTTTTTTTATTGTTAATTTGTTGTCCTTCTAATTTATTTTTTGCTGTTGCTTCCCCAAGTTCTGCCGCCTTTTTATACCATTCATATGCCTTATTATAATCTTGTTCTACACCTTTACCTTCCTCATATAGCAATCCTATACTATACATAGCTGTTGCTTCCCCAAGTTCTGCTGCCTTTTTATACCATTCATAAGCCTTGTTATAATCTTGTTCTACACCTTTACCATTTTGATATAACCATCCTATATTATTTATCGATATTGCATGACCAAGTTCTGCTGCCTTTTTATACCATTTATAGGCCTTGGTATAATCTTGTTCTACACCTTCACCTTCCACATATAACAATCCTATGGTACACATCGCTTTTGCTTCCCCAAGTTCTGCTGCCTTTTTATACCATTTATAGGCCTTATTATAATCTTGTTTTACACCCTTACCATTTTGATATAACAATCCTATACTATACATCGCTGTTGCTTC
>NZ_FOIF01000001.1:61416-155815 GCF_900111575.1 Anaerobranca gottschalkii DSM 13577
CCAAGTTCTGCCGCCTTTTTATACCATTCATAGGCCTTAGTATAATCTTGTTCTACACCTTCACCTTCAAAATATAGTTCCCCTATCTTATAAATTGCTTCTTTATTACCCAATTCAGCTTGTTCTATATAACCTAATATGTTATCTTCTTTTTCTAAATTTATAATTATACTAGTATTAAATTCTTTAGATTCTATATAACACCTCTTTACTTTAATAGAGTCTTCCCAACAAATTAACTTCCCTATTAGATTGAAAATTATATTTTCTTTACATAATATTTTTGCAGAATTTCTATCAATTTTAATATACCCTTTTTTTTGATTAAAAAAGTTACTCATCCAGTAATATTCTTCAATTTTAATTGGCAATTTTTCAGTTTCTATATCATACTCATTCATTTTTATCTTTACTATACCAATTGGAATAGGATCTAACCTATTAATTGTTTCCTTAAATTTATCTTTACTTTCATACCAATTACTATCTAAAACCAGGACATTAACTTTATATTTCTTTTTGTTTACAAAAATATATGTATTTTCTATATCTATTACAACTTCCTCATTGACTACATCTAATTTTGAATATATTTCAAAGTCACTACTGTTTTTCGGTAGATCATTATAATCATTTTTATTCATGTATATAAATTTTATTTCTGGAAATTTAATAGTTTCATCTATTTTATAAATAGAAAATGGAAATGCTGCTATTTTTTCTGTTATTATTGGTTCAACTTTTTCTAAATATATTTTTCCAATTTTAATTCCTTCATGATTTTTTATTCTTTGATAAAATTCTTCCTTGGTTTCAAAAACACCTCTTTCAAACCAATTCTTACTTTCCCTTAACTCTTCTTCTATTGATACATTACAATTAAAAGTAAAAGGGTTTATAAAGTTTTTTTCATAATCAGTATTATCCCCCTTTATTATTTTTTTGATTTGAAACAATATATCTTTCAACTCATCTAAAAAATACTTTGCTAGCTCATCATCCTTATAACCTTCATGAGCTGCTTTATTCCCATATTTCCTTATCTCATGAAATAGATTTGTTAACTTATTATTAAAATTTCTATTTAAATAATCAATTGTATCTAACTTATCAATTAACTCTACTAATTCAACTTGGTCAAAATTTTCCTCACTTTCTAAAATTTTTTTTACTATGATTTCCACTGCTTGTCTTAACTTTATTAATGTAATATTAGAATCATAATATAACTTTTCTTCAGCATCTTTCAAAATTTCATATACATCAGGCCATGTATCTATCAAATATGCAAACCTACTCAATATTTGACACTCCTTTATAATTTTAGTTATAAAATAAAAAAAACTTAAAGCAAATATTTTGGCTCAACAAGTTTAGAAGACTTAGGGGTATATAATTAATATATATTCTTTGTAAACGATAATTTTTCCTTCTTTACAACAATAAAGTTTATCTTTTCATTTTATAGATAATTTTAAAAATAATTAAAAGAAAAACCCCATATTACCTAATAAGGGGTTTTACAATTAGTATTATCCTTTAATTCTACCTAACTTATCTATATAATTTAAAAATCTATTTTTTTCAATAATCTTAGTAAAGGAATATTTTTCACCAATAAATGTCAAGATAAAAACCATAAGATAGACTATAACCCTATAGGGAAACTGTAGAGCTAAAACTTGAATTCCAGTAATAATCCCTAATAAATTAGCTCCAGCATCTCCTAACATACCCTTTTCCCTAAGATCCATGATTAAAGTAGCTATGGTAATAGCTAATATACCTACATATAAAGGGGTTATAGTTTTGCTAAAGGGAAGTAATAGTAAATTTGTAATCAAGAAGACTTTTTGACATCTTCCTGGCCTTAAATCAAAGAAATTAAAGAGATTGACTAGTAAAGAAATAAAAATTAAATCTATTAACTTAATGTAATCATCAAAGGTGAAATAAAGGAGTAAAAGAATTGGAACTCCAACTGCCTTAATAAATCCTGTCGTTAGTTGCCCTTTAAAAAAAGCTTTAAAATGTCCTTTAAAACCTTTACTATCTCCTTTACCTAGCACATCATCAAAAAAACCTATTGTAAACACTCCTAAGTAGACAAATAACAACTTATAATCCAAAGGGGTATTCAGTAAATGAAGGATCAAAGAAATACCCATTATTCCACAAATAATGATTATCCCAAGGGCTACAGGGACTTTTTCACCTCGATAATTAGTAACTACTAATCCCCCGTCTTTAGCTAAATTTAAGATCCATTTACTAATAATAAAGGAAATAAATAATCCAAAAAAAGCTGTCAAATAAAACAACTACTTCACGCCCCTTATTAACTCTTTAACAATTGCTAGGCACTGTTTGCCTCTATGAAAGTAGCCTTTTAAGTCATTTCCCGTATAACGATGGCTCATATTTGTTTCAACTTCTATAAATTTATAGCCCCTTTTAGCTATAATCAAGTTCATATAAGTCTCTACTCCAAAACCCGGTGCAAAGGGAGTACAGGCTTTAAATAGGTCTAAAGTCATAACCCTTTGACCTGATAAAGGAAATTGGAAGTCAAGGCCTGTCCGCCATTTCATACCCTTTTTAGCTACAGTCATAGTGATACCAAGTCCACCCTTTTTCTTTTTCGGAAAACCAGCTATAGCTATATCGTACTCACCCTTTACTACTGGCTGGATTAACTTTACTAGCTCCTTTGCTGATTCTCCTAAATCAGCATCGACCATAGCTACAAAAGGGGTATCTACATAAGGAATAAGGGCATTTAAAGCTCCCCCTTTCCCTCTATTTTTCTCTAACCTTATTAATATATCTGGATTCCCTTTTTGAGCTTCAAGATATGTATCATCTAAAGAACAATCATCTACTACTAGTACCTTAGAAACTTCAGGAATCCCTTTAACATTAATAATTGTTTCCTTAATAGTCTTTTCTTCATTATATGCTGGAATTAATACAGTAATCATTTTTCAACCCCCTCAATTTCCACTGACTTTTATAGCATCTTCAATTAAATTATTGATAAGGTCAATCTGAGCATCTAGACGGAATACTTTACTAATTTGCACTATATTTTTATTGAGTTTCAAAAAACTTTTACTATCTAAACTAGTTATTGCCACAACCTTGTTATTTAGTCCATAAAGCCTTTCTGCCATAATTTTTAGTAATTCATCTTCCCCGTCCCCGGTAAAATAAAAAATATATTGTTGATTAGTAAAGTCGTAATCCCCATAAAATGTCACTAAGTCTATTTCCTCTAAATATTTTATCGATAAGTCATCACCATTATGAAGAAAATTAGCCATTTTTTCACTAAAAACTTTATTTATATTTTGGGTAATCCCTAGAAATGTTTGAAGATCTTCAGATTCCAATCTCTCTTCATCGATTAAAATTATATTTTGAAAAGAAATTTTACCTCTCTTTATTATAGGAAGTTCTGAAATAGGGTTATCTTTAGAAAAAGTTATTAAAGTGACATTATCAATATCTTCGTAATCTTTAAGTAGTAGGGAAAACAATTTTTCTTCACTTTCCTTAAGATCTTTGATATTACCTTTTAGATCTCCTACTTCTACTATAAGGGCTGCCTTTTCTTCCTCTAAAGTATTGATTTTATTTTGCATAAGCTCAATTGTAGACATTTGACTCTCTATAATTATATTATCACTTAATGATGTTCCAATAACTATACCCAAAGCAAGGGCAACAAAAATTCCAACTACAGTAACTACGTGAAACTTGAAATTAGCCATGTCATCCCCTCCTAAAAGCTGTATTTTAATCTCATTATAAATAATCGGACTAACTGTTGAACTGTTGGTGAATAGTAGGCCATAACTAAAAAGGGAAGAAACATACCTATAACTAACAAGACTATGGTTTTGGCATTCAGTGAACTATTGTATAAAACACTGACACCTTTGCCATCCACTAACTTAGGTCCAACTTTAAGCCTTACTAAAAAAGTACTTGCCATTCCTTTCCTACCTTTTTCCAAAAAATCGATCATATTAGAATGGGTTCCCAAAGCCACAATAATCTCAGCTTTATAATGATAAGCCAATAATAATGCTATATCCTCACTGGTACCGGGAGCTTTGAAGACCTTTCCCTCTAGACCTAATTTTTTTAAACGGTCTAAACCTGGTGCCCTGCCATCTGGATAACCATGAACAACTAACTCTTTAGCCATTTTTAATGCCTCATCACTAACACTATCCATATCACCGACAATGATATCAGGTCTTAAACGATGTTCTAAAAAGGCATCAGCTCCACCATCTACGGCAATAAGGATAGGCTTAACTTCTTTGATAAAGGACCTGATAGCTAAAAGGTCTTCTTTGTAACTTTTACCCCTAACTAATACTACTACCGGTTTATCTTTTAAATGGATACCAATGGGTGGCACTTTAAGTTTCCCTGTAACTAACCCCTTTTCCTTTTTTGCATAGGTTAATGTATTATCTATAAAGTCATCAAGTACATTATTAAAATTATCCTCTGCTTCCTCTAATTTTTTTTCTATATCCTCTAAAGTCAATGGCTTACCCAAATCTATATCTAAACCCAAAATTTTATTATCTAAAATTTCAATTTCAGATTCATTATTTATTTTATCCCATAAACTTTTATCAACATTATCCCACAAAATAATCCCTTTTTCTAATAAGAGTTTGGGGCCTTGATTAGGATAAAAACCAGAAATAGATTCTTCAATATTAATTACTGCTTTAACCCTTTTCTCTATTAAACCTAATGCTGCTATCTCATCAATATCTTTATGACAAATTAACGCAATATCTCCATATTCTAATTCTTTGATCAAATCCTTAGTCTTTTTATTTTTTTTAATAATACCTTTTACATTCATCTATTTCACCCCAAAATTTATCTACACTTGTATTATTGTTTGAAAATTTAAAAATATACTAATACCTAAAACAACAGTTACTAATATAACATAAATTTACCTATATATCTACTGGTATTGTGTAAAAAGGCACTTCTTATCGGGACTAATAAGAAGTGCCTTTAATTTAACTGGATTTTTGTTTTTGTGAAATTCTAATATTATCAGCAATAAGTGCAATGAACTCCGAATTAGTAGGTTTACCTTTATCATTTCTGATAGAATACTTAAAGAATTTATGTACTGCATGGATATTATTTCTACCATTCCAAGCGGATTCAATAGCATGGCGGATAGCCCTTTCAACCCTAGATGGAGTTGTTTCAAATTTTTCCGCAATGGTAGGGTATAAACTTTTAGTAACACTATTTATTATATCCATATCATTAACCACTATAGTAATAGCCTCTTTCAAGAACATATAACCCTTTATATGGGCTGGTATACCCATCTCCAATAGGATACTTGTTACTACATCTTCTAAATCTTTAGTCTTTGTTTCAGATGAACTTGAAATAATTTTTGAATTATTTATGGATTTATTTGTAATTAACTGACGAATCCTTTCTACCAATACTTCTAAATTAAATGGTTTTAAAATATAATAATCGGCACCTAATTCCAATGCCTCTTTGGTTATTCTTTCCTGACCAAAGGCAGTTAAAACAATAACTTTAGGTGTTACTGATAAATTCATTCCTTTAATTTTTTCTAAAACTCCTAGACCATCTAAATGGGGCATTATAATATCTAGTATAATTATGTCTGGTTGTTCTAATTTTACTTTCTCTACTGCTTCCATACCGTTATGTGCTACACCTAATACTTGTAAATCCTCTTGTTTTTCAAAATAATCTTTTAACATAGTACAAAAATCTTCGTTGTCATCAACAATTAACACCTTAATCATTTTTTCATCCCCCTCAATAAACACTTTTCAAATTTCTTTATTCGACACATTGTAAATATTTCCTTCTTTTTTTAAAATATTTTTTAAAATTCTTTTAAATCCCTAAAAACCGCTATTTTATGCTATTTTTTACCCTTTTTCGATAAAGTAAAGTAAATTTTTGTATAATTTTATTTAATATAACTTATAATAACAATAAAACTAAGGGAAAATTCCCTTAGTCTATGGTCTTAGATTCCATAATCATCCACTCTATAAAACATCCATATCCCCTTGTTGGATCATTGACAAATACATGGGTAACAGCACCGATTAATTTACCATTTTGAATTATTGGACTTCCACTCATCCCTTGAACAATTCCCCCCGTTTTTTCTAACAGTTTTTCATCTGTTATTTTGAGTACAAGTCCTTTAGGGGCAGGATTGTTTTGAATTAAAATCTTCTCAATCTCAACATCAAAAACTTCCACATTATCTCCCTCAATTACCGTCATAATTTGAGCAGGTCCTGTTTTAATCTGATGTTTTAAAGCAATAGGTATTTGCTCTTTTTTCTTTTCAAACATTTTTATATCTTCTAGTTGGCCAAAAATACCAAACTCTGAATTTATTTTAATATCTCCTTGAAAACTACTCTTATATTTTATAATCCCCCTTTTTTCTCCAGGGCTACCCTTTTTGCTAGGTACTACACTGGTAATTGTTGATTCCATTATCTTCCCATTGTAAAGATCTACAGGTTTTTGGGTCGTTGAATCAGTTATTATATGACCTAAAGCTCCATAAATTCCTGTTTCTGGTTGAACAAAGGTCATTGTTCCTACACCAGCTGTTGAGTCCTTTATAAACAAACCTATTCTATAAGTATTTGTTTGTTTACATTTTTCAGGTTTTACTGTTAACTCCAGAATTTTATCCTTTCTTTTTACTGTAAAATTTAGTTTTTTACCTTTTCTAGAAAATTCTTCAATTAAAGTTGCTGCCCTTTCCACATCTCCTACATCTTCTCCGTTTATTTTTAATATTGTATCTCCAACTTCAAACCCAGCATTTTTTGCCGGTTGAACACTTCCATTTTTTGTTTCCACTTTGTCTAAACCAACAACCAATACACCTTCTTGACTAATTTTTACACCTATAGATTCACCGCCAGGGTAAACATAAATAGGTGGTACTACCTCTACATTTAATCTTTTTATTGGGATAATACCCAATAAATTAAATTGTATTTCATAACTTCCTAAATTTTCAGGTCTAAATTTTATTCCTTGAGAGACATCAAGGGCTACTCTTTTATCTGCCACTTCTATACCATTGATTAAAATTTGTTCTCCTTTATTAATAGCAGTTATTCCTATAGGTAAACCTAACTCCAGATGATGTTCTTCACCATAAAACATTCGTACGTTATCAGGAAAGCTATAAAAAGTTCTCATCGGTGTACTAAAGGAAATCACCACTATTAAACAAGCTATAATTATCCCTAATAATTTTCTTATATCCTTTTCCAAATACATCACCTCCTATTTCATATTAACCATGTATTTTGTTGGTCTTATTTTTAATTTGTTCTTTTACTGTTTTTTTTATGCCGCTAGTTTACATAATCCAAAACTTAATATTTGGTTATACAATAAAATTTTTGTCAAAAAAAAAAAAAGAAAAAGCAAGATTTGCTCTTGCTTCATACTGAAGACAAACTATAGACAAAGTCATCATCAGCTGTGGTAATTAAACAAAGATACGATTAAGTTGAGGAGATAGATTTAAGAGCTGATTAGATAAAAGGAAGAAGGGGAAAAATCCCTTCTTCCTTTTAGATAGAAGCCTTAAATCTCGACGCAAAACTTTGTTAGAATGTTTAATTACCACAGCCTTTTATCTTTTAAAACCTTGGGCTAAAGCCAACATTTCTTGTGCATGGTTAATTGTTCCTTGAGTTATTTCTGCACCGGAAATCATACGGGCTATTTCTAATATCTTTTCTTGACCATCTAACTTCCTTATTGTAGATATAGTTCTCCCAGCCACTTCTTTTTTCTCAATTTTATAATGATTATCTGCCATTACACAAATTTGTGGAAGATGACTAACACATAATACTTGACGTCCTTTGCTGACATTTAACAACTTTTCTGCAACCCTCTGAGCTGTACGACCACCAATACCTGTATCTACTTCATCAAAAACTAATGTTTCTATTTGATCAATTTGGGCTAAAATATTTTTCATAGCCAACATAATCCTGGACAGCTCGCCACCACTTGATATTTTTGCTAAAGGTTTTAAAGGTTCTCCAGGATTGGGTGATATTAAAAACTCCACTTGATCTAAACCAGTTTCATAAAATTCATCATCATTATTTTTTTTGAAATAAACTTCAAACTTTGTTTTTTCCATAGACATATCTGCTAACTCTAAAGAAATTTTAGTACTTAAATTTAATGCTAATTCTTTTCTCTTTGCCGATAATTCTTGACCAATTTTTAAGAGTTCCTTCTCAACTAGTTTCAATTCCCCTTGTAATCCTTTAAATAATTCTTCACTATTTACCAATTCTTCTAATTCTAATTTTCTTTGTTGATAATAGTTTAAAACATCTTCTATAGTTGGCCCATATTTTCTTTTTAAACGGTTAATTTCGTCTATTCTCATTTCCACTGAAGTTAAAGCTTCAGGATCTAATTCCAAATCTTGTCCATAATTAAATAATTCCCTTGATACATCTTGAATTTGAAAAAGAGCTCCTTCTAATTGGGGAATAAATTTAGATAAATTATCATCATATTTAGTTAAATGCTCTAAATCGGAGATTATAGAGCCAATAACTTCAACAACAGAAGGATTTTCTTCCCCTTGATAAAGATGATTATAACTATTCATAACTCCGTTATATAACTTTTCAGCATTAATTAACACTTTTCTACGATTTAATAGTTCTTCATCTTCACCTACAGTTAAATTACAGTTTTCTATTTCTTCGATCTCAAATTTAAGTAAATCCATCTGTCTTTCTCTGTTTTCATTATTACTATGTAATTTGCTTAACCGATTTAAAATATCTCTCCGTTTTACATATAGTTCATTATATCTAGATAATAATTCTCCAATTCTTTTTCCTCCGTATAAATCTAAAAAACTTAAATGTTTTTGGGGATCAAGTAATGAATGATGTTCATGTTGCCCGTGAATATCCACTAAATCTTTTGTAATCTCCTTTAATAACCCTATAGTTATAATTTTATTGTTTACTTTGGCTATACTTTTTCCCGAAGAATAAATCTCCCTTTCAATAATTAATTGATCATCAACATCAATACCTAAAATTTCTTTAATTTTTTGGCTTTTTGAAGGAGTTAAGGAAAATACCCCTACAATAATACTTTTTTCACTTCCAGCCCTCACTAATTCTGCCGATGCCCTACCACCAGTTAATAAAGTTAAAGCATCAATAATAATCGATTTACCAGCTCCCGTTTCACCTGATAGAACCGTTAACCCACAATCAAAATCAATTTCCAAAGCCTCTATCAAAGCAAAATTTTCGATACTAATCCTATCAATCATAATAACCTCCTGTTAGAGTAATTATTCATCTTCAGTCTTAATATATCAAAAAAATTCTTACCCTTTAAACGAACTACAGGTACAAATAAATCACTTCCTTTTACTTTAATCACATCACCGCTTTTAAGTCCAATTCCTTTTTGTCCATCTATTGTTAATACAACTTCTTGATTTGTCGTTGTCAAAATAACTTTAATCTCCGATTTATTACTAACAACTACACTTCTAGAATGTAATGTATGGGGACAAATAGGTGTAATAACAAGTACAGGTAAAGCCGGTGTCAAAATAGGTCCTCCAGCAGATAGGGAATAACCGGTAGAGCCAGTAGGAGTACTTATTATCACCCCGTCTCCAGGATAACATTCTAAAAACACATCATCGACATATGTATTTAAACTGATTATTCTTGCCAAGGGTCCCTTTGAAATAGTTATTTCATTTAATGCAACTACTTTCTCTATAATTTCTCCATCTCTAATTAATTGGGCTTCCACCATTTGTCTTTTTTCTATGTTATATTGACCTTTATCTATTTTTTCTATTGCATCTTCAACTTCTTTTAATTCAACTTCTGTCAAAAATCCTAAAGTTCCTAAATTGACTCCTAAGATAGGAACTTGATAACCTGCATATTCTCTGGCAACACTTAAAAATGTTCCATCTCCTCCTAATACCAATAAAAGTTCAACATTTTCAGGAAGATTTCCAGAACAAAAACCTTCTGTTCCATCTATAAAATAGTCCTTTGAACTATAGAGCTTAAATCCTTTTTCTTTAAGACTTGTAATAATTTCATTTGCTATCTTTAATCCATGTTCTTTAGAAAAATTTAAAAATATAGCGATATTTTTCAACTAAATCCCCCCTAAATTAACTTTTTACTAAGATAAAAGCCTAAGGTCATAAAGGCAATTAAAATTATTATCTTTTTTAGTAGTGTTATGAAATAGTTGGGAGTTATAATTTTAAGTTTACACTCTTTAATTGCCTGACCCTTTGAATTAATAAAAAGCACTCCATTTATATTATAACAGACATAATCTAGTATTATCTTTAACTTTATCAAATTATCCCTCAAAGAAAAACCTTGTGAAGGAGAATATGTTTCTACCAAATATTTCTTTCCAGAAAACTTAACCACTAGTTTAGGCTCGATCATATCTTCTCTACTTGAATAATCTTTAAAGTAAATGATTTTTCTAGGTGGGCAAACATCAACTATATTATAACCTTGTTCTTGTAAAGTTTCCAAGACCCTAATATCCCTTTTACTAGCTTTTTTAATATATTTCTTTATCCGCCAATGGGCTAAACTTTTTTCTACATAATAATAGCAAATACCTAAAATAATTATCAATAATAAAATCCTTTCAATAAAATCAAACATAAAACCACCCCCATTTTACAGGAAATATTCGTTATAAAAACTAAAATTCCTTTTTTATAAAAGAAAAAAGCAGGTTCTAACTCCCTGCTTTAGACTAAAAATAAATTATAGATAAATTCACCAGCAGCTGTGGTAATTAAACAAAGATACGATTAAGTCGAGGAGATAGATTTAAGAGCTGATTAGATAAAAGGAAGAAGGGGTGAGGAACAGGACGTTCCGAAAGCTTATTGAGCCATGGACGGCGAATTAGAGCGGTACCCTTCTTCCTTTTAGATAGAAGCCTTAAATCTCGACGGAGACTTTGTTAGAATGTTTAATTACCACAGCCTTAATTCCTTAGCCTTTTCTACAATTACTTCAATTTTTTCAGAATCAATTTTTGAGTGATTATCTAATTTTGCTAATAATAAATATTCTATATTACCCTCAGGACCAGTAATTGGGGAAAAATTTAAGTCTAATGTTCCAATCCCCAATTCAGAGCAAAAATCTATAATATTTCTAATTACTTCCTTATGGACTTCAAAATCCCTAACTACACCTTTTTTCCCTACCTTTTCCCTACCAGCTTCAAATTGGGGCTTAATTAAAGCTATAATTGTCCCACCTGGTACTAAAACTTCCTTTACTTTTGGTAGTAGTAACTTTAGGGAAATAAAGCTAGCATCAATAACTGCCATTTCAGGCTGAGGATCGAACATTCCCTTCTCTACATTTCTAAAATTAGTTCGCTCCATATTAATGACTTTAGGGTTACTTCTTAAACTCCAAGCCAATTGACCATAACCGACGTCTACTGCAAAAACTAATTTAGCTCCATTTTGTAAAGCACAATCGGTGAACCCACCTGTAGATGCACCTACATCTACCACCACTTTATCGGTAAAATCTATTGAGAAACATTCCACAGCCTTTTGAAGTTTCAATCCCCCACGGCTAACAAAGGGACTATCCTTACCTTTAACTTGGATAGGAATATCTCTATCTACAAAAGTCCCTGCCTTATCTAATTTTTGCCCATCACTATAAACTAAACCTGCCATAATAGAACGTTTAGCCTTTTCTCTACTTTCAAATAAACCCCTTTCAACCAATAACTGGTCTAATCGCACTTTCTTTTCCATAACCTACTCCTGAAATCTCTCCAATAATTTTTTTGTATATTCCTTCAGCTGAAATACCATATTTGTCTAAAATTTTTTTCCTTGAACCATGTTCAATAAATTTATCAGGTAATGAAATACTCAATAATTTACAGTGGACATTTTCTTCAATAAATATTGAAGAAACTAGTTCCCCAAAACCTCCTATTTTTGTATGATCTTCAATTACTAAAGCTAACCTATGCTTTTGGGCTAAGGTGATTAACGTATCTTTATCAAAGGGTTTTATGTAGGGGAAATGAACTACAGTAGCATTAATTCCCACATCCAATAACTTTTTAGCCCCTTCTAAAGAAATATTACTAGTAACTCCTGTGGAAATAAGGAGAACCTCTTCTCCCTGTTTCAACACTTGCCCTTTATTTTCCAAAATCCTAGGATTATTATAATCAATAAATTCCTCAACTACTATATCCTTTGGATATCTAATGGCTACAGGTGTTTTTAATGTTAAAGCTGTATGAATACCATCCCTTAGCTCTTGACCATCTTTAGGTGAAATAATGGTGATATTAGGAATATGCCTTAAAAAAGCGATATCATAAATCCCTTGGTGAGTTTCACCATCTGCTCCAACAATCCCAGCCCTATCAATGGCAAAAATTACTGGGAGGTTGGGCAGACAAACATCGTGGAGTACTTGATCATAACCCCTCTGCAAAAAGGTGGAATAGACTGCAAAAATAGGTTTCATTCCTTCCTTTGCTAAACCTGCTGCCATAGTAACTGCATTTTGTTCAGCAATCCCAACATCAAAAAATCTCTGGGGATACTTTTGGGCAAACTCATCAAGGCCAGTTCCCGGAGCCATTGCTGCAGTTATAGCTATTATGTTAGGATTTTTTTCTGCTTGTTCTATAATACTCTTTGAAAAAACTTCAGTAAAACTGATGCCTTTACCCTCTATAACCCTACCTGTTTCTTTTTCAAATTGTCCAACTCCATGAAAAAGTTGGGGGTTATCTTCTGCCGGCCAATAACCTTTTCCTTTTTTTGTTATAACATGAACTAGTACCGGCCCATCGACTTTCTTAGCCTTCCTTAATGTATCTTCAACTACATTAAAATTGTGGCCATCGATAGGACCTAAATACTTAAATCCTAATTCTTCAAATAGGATACCTGCCACCAAAAGATATTTTAAACTATCTTTAACCCTCTCTAAAGATTTATATAATTTTCCTCCAATAGCAGGCACTTTATTTAATATGTACTGGATATCCTTTTTAATCTTCGTATACTTTGAATCTGTTCTAAGGCGATTTAAATAAGAACTTAAACCACCTACATTGTTCGTTATTGACATTTCATTATCATTTAAAACTACTATAAGTTTACAATCTTGTTTATGGCCTGCAAAATTAAGGGCTTCAAAGGCCATTCCTCCCGTCATAGCTCCATCACCAATAACGGCCACTACATTATAATTTTCTCCTTTAATTTCCCTGGCTAAAGCCATACCTAAGGCAGCAGAAATAGATGTAGAGCTGTGGCCTGTTTCAAAATGGTCATGGACACTCTCTTTGCATTTAGGGAAACCACTTAAACCACCATATTTTCTCAATGTGTGGAAATTATCTCGACGACCGGTTATAATTTTATGAACATAGGTTTGATGACCTACATCCCAAACAATTTTATCTATAGGACTATTAAAAACCCTGTGTAAAGCTATGGTTAATTCCACTACCCCTAAATTAGGAGCTAAGTGTCCCCCTGTTTTTGAAACATTTTCTATCAAAAACTCCCGGATTTCCTCACAAAGCTTACTTATTTCTTCACCATTTAAAGTTTTTATATCATCAGGGCTGTTAATTTTACTGAGGATTGGATAATTCACAAAGAATCACACCCTTTTTTTTCTTCTTTTACTTTTAGAATTTGTTAAATTTACCCGAAATATTTTTTCAATATAATAAATTATTTTACCAACAAAAACTAAGATCTCTGTTGATTTCTTTATAGCCAAAGTTTTTCCTATACCTTTTCCTCCCACAGTTATTCCTGCTACTATGGAAGTTAAGATAACACTATATAAAGATTCTCCTCCTTGGCCAAAGATCCTAAATATTATTGCTGCTGCAGCTCCACCACTAACTATCCCACTAATATCTCCTATGACATCATTGCAAAACACCGCCACCCGTTCAGCATTTCTTATGAAAAATAGAGCCTGTTTTGCCCCTATTATCTTTTTAGCCGCCTTTGCATTAATGGGGGCAGGTTCCGCTACAGTAGCTGCAACTCCTATCATGTCAAATATTATACCCATAAAGACTATAGAAAACAACATAAAAAAAGCAGTAAATACACCTACTTTACTCAAAGTATTTTGAGAAAGGAGGGTAAATATTACTGCTAGTACAATTGTCCAAATTGTAATTCTTATTACCCACAAGTTATCATTCTTCAAGTCCAATACACCTCAAAATTATATGTAACTAACGGTGGTAATATAGAAGGTAAATGTTGCGGCTTAGGTCTAGCAGGTTTTCCCAGAAAATTACCTGGTGTCGCCATCCAGGCGGTTTCCCTTTAAAATTTTCTCTGTTTTAAACAGGGCTAGATTGCCACTTAGTCCGCACTTTAATCCCTTCTATATTTCCTTACGGAACAGTCTAGGAGCTTTCCTCGACAAAGGTTGCTATATCCTAGCCTCTTTTGCACTAATGGTTTCAACCCCTGGTTTTCAAATTAGGCCCCTTTGAAAATCCAGTTTTTAAATAGTATCCACCATTACCACTCAAGGCAGGCTACACTGTACACAGCCCTTGTTTTCGGGCAGAACCGCATACAGGTTTCTATCCTAAGCCATAATTTAGCACCCCATCTACGTGATAAACTACAAACTTAGGTCTCCGCGGAGGCGGGGTCAACGCCCACATGCCATTGTGGATCGCCCCATCCCCCTTAACTCCCAGCACCAGCCCACGACTGGGCGTCGTAAGCCAGCACCAGGAACTTCATCGATGTGCCCTTAACGGATTTTTAGGCCCGTCTTCAAATATAGCACCTTTGACTAGAATACTGCACCACCGTTATTTGATAAAATCTATAATATCATTTTAAAAAATTTTTTTCAATAGCCAATTTAAATCAAATATGGAACAATTATACCTAATAATGCTCCTGCTACTACTTCTATCGGCGTATGTCCTAATAATTCTTTTAGTTTCTCCTTCTCATCTATTATTTTATTCCCTTGCTGAAGCTCTGAGATAATTATATTGAGAATTTTAGCTTGTTTTCCAGCTGCCCTTCTTACTCCTGCGGCGTCATACATCACAACAAGTGCAAAAATAAAACTGATAGCCGTTAAAGGACTATCCCAACCAAAATCTAAAGCCAATGTAGTGGTAAGTGCCATAACCAGGGCAGAATGGGAACTGGGCATCCCTCCTGCTCCAACAAAACGATAAGCATTAAACTCCCTTTTTAATAACAATTCTATGATAACCTTTAAAGTTTGTGCAATGGCCCATGCTATTACCGGTACAAAGAAATATCTGTTATCAAAAATCAACAAAATAATCCTCCTTAAACTTACCCTTTTCTATTCAAAAGATATGTTAATATTTCCTTTAAATATGGAATTTGTAAATTCCCTTCTTTCAATGCATTAACACCTAACTGGACATAATATTGGGCTAACTTTTGAGCTTTTTCTAAACCCATAATACTTACATAAGTTGCTTTTTGAAGTTTCTCATCACTTCCAGTTAGTTTACCCATATCTTGAAAGTTACCACAAACATCTAATATATCATCGGTTATCTGAAATGTCAAGCCTAGAGCTTCACCGTATTTTATTAAAGCTTTTTTTTCACAATCTTTTAAATCACAAACTTCAGCTGCCATTTTAAGGGGAGCTAATAGTAGTTTTCCTGTTTTATTATTATGGATTTCCTTTAATTCTTCCTCAGTTAATATTTTACCCTCATTTTCAAGATCTAAAACTTGCCCTTTGATCATACCACAAGGGCCAGAAGCTTCGCTTAAAATACTGATAACTTTAACCTTTTTCTCTGCTGATAAACCTTTAACTTCAGATATAATATTAAAGGCTTGGGTTAACAAAGCATCACCAGCTAAAATAGCCATTCCTTCACCAAAAACTTTATGGTTCGTTAATTTTCCCCGACGATAATCATCATTATCCATAGCCGGTAAATCATCATGGATTAATGAATAAGTATGAATATATTCAATACTTAATGCTAATGGCAGGGAAATTTCTCGGGAAATTTTATAATGGTCACAAATCAAGAGAAGTAAAAGGGGACGTATTCTTTTTCCCCCTGCCTTTAAGCTATATTCCATAGACTTTGCTAAATTTTCCGGTACATCTTGAGGAATAAATTGGCACAGATGATTATCTATAAAGTCTTTATAGTCCTTCAAAACTTCTTTTAATTCCACAGACATTCTCCTTACTCTACTTTCTCTGTCAAAAATTCTATTTTTTGTTCTGCTTTTTGTATTTTTTCTTTGCAGAAATTTAATAAAGCCATACCTTCTTCAAATTTTTTTATAGCTTCTTCTAACTCAAGATTACCCTCTTCTAAACTTTTAACAATCCCCCTAAGTTCATTATAAGCTTCTTCAAACTTTTTTTCCATTATTCATTCCACCTCAAATTTTTCTAAAATCTTACACCAAAGTTTTCCATCTGTTAAAGAAACTTCGATTTCTTCATTTACCTCTACTTCTTTGATACTTTTTAAGATTTTATTCCTCAATTTTATAAAAGCATATCCCCTTTTTAAAACCTCATTAGGTGAAAGGGATAAAAGCTTATTTTCTTCAGCAATTAAAGCTTCTTTAAAAAAATAAATTATATTGTTATATCCATTGAAGAGATCCCTTTGTAGTGAATCTAAATTCTGATAAAAAGGATTGAGAATAGTTAAAGGGCGTTGGAGGACAATGCGAGAACTTAATTCCATCAGCCTTTCTTTTTGCCTACTTAAATTTTTCTTTAACAAATTTTTTAATGAACTTTCATATATATCTAATTGCTGGTTTAATTCCTGTAAATCCAAAACCGCCTGCTGAGCTGCTGCTGTAGGGGTTGCAGCCCTTTTATCAGCGACAAAATCAGCTATAGTAAAATCTGTTTCATGGCCAATGCCGGTAATTATGGGAATGGGACAGTTAAAAATAGCCCTTGCCACTTCTTCTTCATTAAAAGGCCATAAATCTTCTAAACTTCCTCCACCTCTGGCTAAAATTATTAAATCTATATCTGTCCTACTTCCTAAAACTTCCAATTTACTAACTATATCATTTTTAGCATATGCTCCCTGTACTAAACAAGTTGCTACTACTACTTCTACTAAAGGATTCCGTCTTTTTAAAGTTATGAGAATATCCCTTAGGGCAGCAGAATTATCACCGGTAACTACCCCTATTTTCCTGGGAAATTGGGGGGGATTTTTTTTATGGATGGGACTAAATAACCCTTCTTTTTCCAACTTCTCTTTTAATTGATTAAAAGCAAGGGTTAAATCCCCTTCTCCTATAGAATGGAGGGAGGAAGCATATAATTGATAGCTTCCCCCTTCTTGATAAACCCCTACATAACCGGTAATTATAACTTGTTGACCATCCTGAGGCATAAACTTCAAATGTTTAGCATTGTATTTAAACATTACCACTTTTATTACACTCTGATTGTCCTTTAAAGTGAAATAGAGATGTCCACTATTATGATTTTTAAAATTAGAGATTTCCCCTTTTACTACCACATCCCGTAAAAGGGGTTCATCCTCAATTAATTCCTTTATTATAGTTGTTAGTTGACTAACGGTTATGGGGCTTTTAAACATAGTTTTACCTTCTTTCAGCAGATAATACAGTATTATGCATCAGCATAGCAATGGTCATTGGACCAACACCACCAGGTACAGGGGTTATTTGGGCAGCTACTTCTTTAACTGAGTCAAAGTCAACATCCCCTACAAGACCTGATTCTACCCTATTAATACCAACATCTATTACAATGGCCCCTTCTTTAACCATATCTTTAGTAATCATTTTTGGTCTACCGACAGCAACAATTAATACATCAGCCTGTCTGGTAATAGCACCTAAGTCTTTAGTCCTAGAATGGGCAATAGTAACAGTTGCATGCCGTTGTAGAGCCAACTGAGCCATGGGCTTACCCACAATATTACTTCTACCAACTACCACCACGTGTTTTCCTGTTAAATCAATATTACAATGTTCTAACATCACTATTACTCCTAGGGGAGTACAAGGAACAAAGGCATCCCTTCCGATACTTAAATTACCGACATTTATACTATGAAAACCGTCTACATCTTTTTGGGGGTTAATCCTATCGAGAACTTTCCACTCATCGATGTGTTTAGGTAATGGCAATTGGACTAAAATTCCGTGAATATTATCATCATTGTTTAACCTTTCAATTAACTCTAGAACTTCTTTTTCTGAAGTATTTCCGGGCAATCTATAAACTTCAGAGTGGATACCTAGTTTTTTACAGGTCTTTTCTTTCATACCTACATAAGCCTGTGAAGCAGGGTCTTCTCCTACTAATATTACCCCTAAACCTGGAGTAATACCTTTAGCCTTTAGATTATCTACCCTTTTTTGAATTTCATCCTTCACCCTTTGGGCTATAAGTTTACCATCGATTACAGTAGCTGCCAATAAAATCCCTCCTAACCTTTATTTTTTAAATATTGGTCTATAGCAATGGCAGCATTTTTTCCTGCTCCCATAGCTTTTATTACAGTGGCTGCTCCAGTTACTACATCACCACCGGCAAAAACTCCTTCCATAGAGGTTTTTCCAGTCATTTCATCGGCAATGATGTTACCCCATTTTGAAGTCTCTAGACTAGGGGTAGATCTGGGTATTAAAGGATTAGGGCCTTGCCCTACAGCAATAATAACTCCATCAACATCTAATTGGAATTCTGAACCTTCTACTGGTATAGGTCTCCTCCTGCCTGAAGAGTCTGGTTCACCTAACTCCATTTTTATACATTTAAGACCAGTTACCCAACCTTCTTCATTTCCTAAAATTTCAACGGGATTTGTTAGTAATTTAAATATAATACCTTCTTCTTTGGCATGGTGTACTTCTTCTTCCCTAGCTGGCATTTCCTCTTCAGAACGACGATAAACGATATATACTTCTTCTGCCCCTAATCTTTTTGCTGTTCTAGCAGCATCCATTGCCACGTTTCCTGCACCTACTACTGCCACTTTCTTTCCTACTTTAATAGGTGTATGCCAATCTGGATGTAGATATGCCCTCATAAGATTTACCCTGGTTAAAAATTCGTTGGCAGAATAAACTCCATTTAAATTTTCACCGGGAATATTTAAAAAGTAAGGTAACCCTGCTCCAGATCCAATAAATACAGCTTCATAACCTTCAGCAAATAATTCTTCTATAGTTATAGTTTGACCAATCACCACATTGGTCTTAAGCTCTACTCCTAAATCTAATAAAGAGTTTATTTCCTCTTCAACGATTTTTTTAGGTAATCTAAACTCAGGAATACCATACATCAAAACTCCCCCTGGTTGATGGAAAGCTTCAAAGATGGTAACTTTATAGCCCATTTTAGCTAGTTCACCGGCACAAGTTAAACCAGCAGGTCCTGAGCCAACTACTGCCACTTTTTTACCTTCAGTAACTTGTTTACCTTTAGGTTTTACATTGACCCTTTCCCAGTCTGCTACAAACCTTTCTAATCTACCTATAGCTACCGGTTCATTTTTTATACCTACAACACACAATTTTTCACATTGATCTTCTTGGGGGCATACCCTTCCACAAATAGCTGGTAAAGAGTTTTTACTCTTTAAAATCTCGATAGAACTTTCAAAATCACCTTCAGCTATTTTTTGTATAAACTGTGGAATGTCTATTCCTACAGGACATCCTTGAACACAACGGGGATTTTTACACTGAATACATCTTTTAGCTTCTGCTATGGCAGTTTGTTCATCATAGCCTAAAGCAACTTCAGAAAAATTTTTAATCCTTTCTTCTACAGGCTGACAAGGCATTGGATGTTTTTTAGTTCTCGACATTTTTTTCCGCCTCCCCACATTTACAGTCAACTAACTTTTCCTCTTCCTGATACATCCTCAATCTTCTCATTTGTTCATCAAAATCTATACTGTGAGCCTCAAAGGCAGGTCCATCTATACAGGCAAATTTAACTTCATTTCCAATAGTTACCCTGCAACCACCGCACATACCAGTCCCATCGACCATCAGGGAGTTTAAACTTACAATTGTATAGATACCATATTCTTTTGTAAGATTACTCACAGCTTTCATCATTGGCATAGGGCCAATGGCTATAACACAGTCAATTTCCATACCTGATAAGATTAAGTCTTTAAGGGCATCGGTGACAAAACCCTTTCTTCCTGCACTACCATCATCGGTTGTGATATAGAGCTCTTTACTAACCTTTTTCATTTCATCAACGTAAAATAGTAAGTCTTTATTTCTTGCCCCAATTATAGATATTACCTCTACACCATTTTCATAAAGTTCCTTAGCTTCTGGATACACCGGCGCTACCCCTACTCCTCCACCAATACAAACTACCCTTTTAGCATGGGGATGTTTAGTCGCTTTACCAAGGGGACCAACTAAGTCTAAAATCACATCACCAACCTCTAAATTTCCTAACAATTTAGTTGATGCTCCAACCTCTTGGAAAATAAGGGTAATAGTCCCTTTTTCCCTATCATAATCGGCAATAGTTAAAGGAAACCTTTCTCCCCTTTCATGTACCCTTAAAATAACAAATTGTCCTGCCTTTGCTTTTCTGGCAATTAAAGGGGCGTTAACAACAATTTGTTTAAGTGTAGGTGCTAAAACCTTTTTTTCCAAAATTTTGTTCACTGAGTAACCCTCCCTGTTTCTTAACATCACGAAGCTAACATACATTAATAAATTCTATATAAAAACTTAAAACCCTGCCACTTTTTAAATATTTCTAGTAAGTTCTTTTTTTCCCATAAAAGCTACCCCTACGGCGTTATCTGGAGATAGTTGGGGAGGGGCAAAATAAACTTCTCCTCTAACCTTTTCCTTTATGTATTTTCTTATATAGGAGTTTGATGCCACCCCTCCTATCAATAAAATTTTATTTAAACCAGTATTGGCTATACCAAAACTCAATACCTTTTCTACCGTTTTTGCGATACATTTGAATACTGCCAATGCAATATCTTCCTTTTTTTCTCCCCTTTGAATTAACTTTTCAGCGAAAGTTAAAGGTCCTGAAAAGCTTGGTACTCCATCTTTTACCGAAGAGGGAATAGTTAAAACTTTTTCAGAACTTTGAGCTAAATTATCTAGTTCTTTACCAGCTGGAAAGGTTAATCCCAACAATACTCCCATTCGATCGACAAATTGACCACAATGGAGATCTGAGGAAGAAGTTAATAGCTCAATATCTAGCCTATAACTCCCACCTTCTTTGACAAGAAGTAAATCAGTAGTCCCCCCAGAAAGGTGAAAAGCTAAAAACGGGGGCTGTAACTTTAATGGCACCATACCTGCATAGATATGGCCTTCTTGATGGGAACACTCTATTAGAGGAATATTTAAAACATCGCTAAGTACTTGAGCGTAATTACTTCCTGCTTTAAAAACTGGCATATAGGAATTTTCTATATTCCTAGGCTTTGTAGAAACAGCTATACCTGCAATTTTATCTAGTTCAATTTCCCCTTTTAACAATGAAAACATTTCAGGGAAGTTGTTATTATGCTGAAAAAAGGCTTCCGATTGACGTAAGCCCCTTTTCCCACCTTCTACTGATAAAATTTTTCTTCTATCATAAATAATTTCATCTTTTTCACTTACTACCGCTAGTGAAGTTGTATAATTACTGGTATCTATCCCTAAATACAATTTCATTTTACTCTCCCATTTCTTTCTCTTTTCGAATTTGGTCTAATAATCCATTGATAAATTTAGGTGAATCTTCATTACTATAATTTTTCGCCAATTCTACCCCTTCATTGATAGCAACGATATCGGGAACATCTTCTTTGAATAAAATTTCATAGATAGCAAGTCTTAAAATTGCTTTATCGACTTTAGATAAACGTTCCAACTTCCAATTTTTACTAAACTTCTTGATCTTCTCATCGATAATTTCTAAATTTCCTTCTACCCCTAAGAGTACATCTTGTAAGTATTCTATATCTTTAATAGGCCTTTCAGATAATAAATTATCAATTATTGTCCTAGCTTTTTCTTTAAGAATATCCATTTGATAAATTCCTTGAAATGCCAATTCCCTAGCTTCTTTTCTTGACACGACCTTTACCTCCTCTAATCAATTTGCAAAAAAAAAGCCTAGAAAGACTTTAAAAATCTCTAGGTCCTAATAATTTCTTAACGGTTTGGATAAAGTCTTTATCATCATCTATTCTTTTACCAATAAAATATCCAATACCTACAGAAATTATTATAAATGTTGCCCGTAAAAAGCCAAAACTTATGTAAAAAATACTGATAAGCAAACCAATTATAGCCCCTATTACCTTACCCCTATTTTTATCAATTACTCTCTTAATGTCATGCCACATAATATCATCTCCCTTTAGCATTAGCTAACTTTGGTTTTAAAGTCTGTGGCTACGTTTTCAATTAATACCTTTACTTCTGAGACATTTACCCCTGAAATTTTATATACATGGTCTTGGATAATCCCTTGCATTTGTTGACTTAACTCTGGTATATTTCTATCTCCATAAAGAACTACTTTTACATAGATGAAAAGGCCATTTTCCCTTAAAATAACTTTAGTTTTAAGGTCTTTAATCCCTTTTATAGTTTTCACTGCCTGATGTACCAAGCTATCGATACTTTCTAAAGAAATTCGAACTTCACCAAGTTCTGAAGGGACTAATATAGATGTTGGTTGAGCTTTTCCTTGTAAATTTAAGCAGATATACAAAAATCCTAATAATACTACAATAAGGAATAGAAAAATATACTCTATAGAACCCTCCATGCTGGAAATAAAATCCAACATCTGGCTGGGAAATTTACCAAAACCAGAGGCGATTACTAAAAATATCCCACCGAGAATTACCACAAGTAGACCTAATATTGAACCTAGCAATTTTTTTAAAAGCATGTCCCAGACGCTCCTTTCATATAATCCCCTGAATTCCAGGGGATTATCTTTTACTTTAACTTAATTTCATCTTTATCTTTATCACCGGTTCCTTGAAGCTTTACCCCTTGAACAAAAACATTAACTTCTAAAACGGTAAGACCAGTCATTGTCTCTACATTCTGTTTTACTGCTTCTTGAATAGCCCTTGTTACATCAGGGATTCTCACCCCATAATCTAAAACTACGAACAAATCTATGGTAGCTTCTGATTCCCCTACATTAACCTTTACTCCTTTAGAAAGATTTTTCTTTCCTAACATCTCTGCTATTCCATGGGTAATACCGCCACTCATTCCTGCAACTCCTTGAATTTCAGTAGCAGCAATCCCAGCTATTATAGATACCACCTCATCGGCAATACGAACAACACCATTTCCTTGATTCATTGTGAATGTATTTTCCATAAAGCACCTCCAAATATGTAAAAATGATAAATAATTCCTTTCATTATAGTATATTATACCAAATTATTAACTAATTACAAATAAATTAATTGCCTTTTTCAGTAATAAATACTTGATACCTTTCTACTCCGATAATTTTAGAAACTATTTCTGCAATCCTTGCCTTTTCTTCCCTTGTTAACGCTTCTGCATTTACGACAATATTAGCATTACCATTTTGATAAAATAATATTGCATGCTTATATCCCATAGCCACTAATGAATTTTCCACCGCCAGTTCCTGTTCCATTATTCTTTGAATTTGCATTAGTTTTTGTTCTGCTTCCCTTTTAGATTCAGGGGTAGAATTGGGATTGTTAATTAAAGCTTGTAATATATCAATTTCCCTGCTTCGAATCCTTTCCCGTTCAAGGCGGTATTCCACAAAAAACTCTTCTCCCCGTTCTAAACTCCAATTGTCATCGGGATCTGGATCTTGTAAAAAAACCTCTTCATTTTCTGGATTGATATATTCTTTAACTATACTAAATCCTCCTCCAAACCTAAGTACTACAATTAACCCAATACCTAACAGTAAAAAAAGTGAGCCAATAATAATATAAGGTTTGTATTTATTAACTGTAACAGTTATAAATTTTATCACCTTCTTCCCTCCTCCCCTATTTACCTTTCACTACAGAAATTTTATAAGCTGGTACATCCAATACACTTTGAATAGCCTTAGTAATCTCTAGTTTTACTTTAGGATTATCACCATTTTCACTTACTACCATTACTCCTCTAATTTTAGGCATTATTTCCTTGATCACAACTGGTTCTTCATTACCAGCCCGCCTTATAATAACTAGTTGCCCTGTCTTATTGTATTCAACGGTATTTCTTGTCCCCCCTTGACTGTCTTCTTCCCTATTTTCCCTTCTACTTTCAGTATAATTTTCACTGTAAATCATTTCAGAACTATTCTCTAAAGTGACCATTACACTTACTTTTCCTACTCCATCCATTTTACTTAAAATGTTTTCTAATTCTTTTTTAATTTGGAGCTCAAAGGTTTCTAAATTTTCGACTTTAGGATTAGATGAAGTTGGTGTTGGATCCTTCCCTGATGGAAAATTAAATAGAATAAGTACTATACCAAGAAATGCTAATAATAAAATTGATAAATTTTTTTTCCCTTTTAATTCACTAAAAACCTTTTTAAAATTATCCAATTTTTATCACCCCTCCCTCTCTATAAACACTAAGATTTTTGACCGGGATATACCAAAGTAATTTGTGACAACGTCTTTAATATCTGTCCCCTCGTGATATTCTACAAAATCATCATTACCTTTATTACCAATAACCACAGGTTTTATCTGGATAATTCCCCCATTTTTCTTTGTTAGATAGATCCTAATTTCTTCTATTTTACCAAACTCTTTACTGTCAAAATCTTTAACAACGGAAACTTCTACCTTCTTTTCATAATCTGTTGTATATGGCTGGACTAGTTCTATAACTTTATTTTGGAGATTTTCTATATATTGATTTAATGTTAATTGGTTATACACTTCCGTTGCTTTTTCGTCATCTATAAAATTAACTGTTTCTGTAAAATTAAGTCCAGAAAAATCAAAGGAAGCTCTTCCAATACTACTTAAAATAACAGCTACAGGATTAAGTAAAGTGGCAATTATCATTAAACCAAAAATTATTTTTGCTGTAGTTCTAAGCTGACCCTCTGGCAAAAACATTTCTAAAAAAGTCATTATAATAACTAAAATTACTAAATTCCGTACTAAGGTATTTAATATATCCATTATTTTCACCTACCTAACCATTTGAGTTATGTTGCCAGCACCCATGATTATGGCTATGGTCATAAAATACATTATTGATGAAGCCATTACCGCGATAAATAACATAATTAAAGAGTTACCTAAAGTCTCAATGGTTTTTACAATATTAGTATCACCTAATGGTTGTAAAAGGGCTGCTGTTAACCGATATATAAAAACCATGGCTAAAATCTTTATTAAAGGAAAAATAGTATAGAGAATAATTATTATCATACCATAAACAGAAATTGCTGATTTTAACACCATCGATGCCCCTGCTACAGTTTCAAAGGCATCGGCAAACAATCCTCCTACTACGGGAATAAAAACCTTAGCTGCGAATTTACCGGTCTTCATACCTATACCATCAACTACAGCAGAGCCAACCCCTTGGATACCGGTGATTCCTACAAAAGTAATTAAGGTAAAACCTAAAATATACATACTAAGATCTCGAAGAAATCCTGCTAATTTATTTAATTTAAAAGAGCTAAAACAATCAACTAAATTAAGAATGGTTGAGAGAAAAATTAGTGGAAAAACCACTCCTTTAATAATAACTGCCCCTAAATTTACCGAAAGGATTACCAGAGGTTTAAAAAGGGCTACACTGGAAACTGAGCCCATCCCCGCCATCAATGTTAATAAAAGGGGAATCACTCCTTTTACTGTAGTAATCATATCATCTATTACCCCATTCCCTAATTCCAAGGCCATGTAGAAAGTCTTTATAGCTATAGTAAATAACACTAAAAATATTACACCTTGAGCCAATTTAGCAACGGTATGGGCAGAAAAATTACTCTTAAGATTTTCCAATAATACCCCTAGTATGGCCAAAATAATTAACTGTCCCATTAGTTTGGTATTTGCAACCACTTCTTTAAACATGAAAGCAACAATATTTCCTAAAAACTCCTTTAAACTAAAAACAGATGAACCTTCACCCCTAATCATTTCCCTTAAATTTAAAGTAGGTACGTATTTACCAAATTCCTGTTCTAGTTGAAAATAAAAGTTTTCTATTTCTGTTAAATCTATATATTCATCCATTCCCCCTTCAGCTAGAGCTACCGGACTAAAAAGAAACATAATTCCACTAATTAAAATTATTATTATCCAGTTTTTCATATCTTTTCCTCCAGCTTTTTAGACTTAGGGTAAAATGGTAATCAAAGTTTTCAAGATAGTGGAAATGATGGGGATTGCTAAAATTAACATCAAAGTTTTGCCGGCTAGAACTACTTTATTTGCTAAAGCATTTTCATTGGCATCTTGACAAATTTGGGCTCCAAATTCCGTTATGTAAGCAATACCAATAATCCGTAAGATAGTTCCTAAAAACACTATATTTAAGTTAGCTTGCAATGCCAAATCTTCAAAAATTTTCATAATATAATAAATAGAACTGGCTAAAGCTAAAAAAATCAGTGCTGCTGCCGCCACCCTTATCTGCATGGCTATTTCAGGTTTTTGTTGCTTAACTATTACAATGAGAACCGTTGCAATAATAGCAAAAGCCACAAAGGTCATAATATTCATAGACCTCAACTCCTACATGTTGAATATTGTCCTTATAGTCGTAAAAAGTTCAGCAATCAACTGAATAACTAAAAACAGTACTAAAACAACTCCAACTAATGTTAACATCTGACTGTGCTCCTTCTTTTGAGCTTGTTCTAAAACAATACTAAAAATAGCGATTAATATTCCTAAACCAGCTATCTGAAAAATTAAATTTATATTCAAACCCATTTTTTACCCCTCCTAATTTTGTCATATCAAAACTAAAATTAAAGCTAATCCAGAAAAGAAACCAAGGTATTTCCACATTTTTTCATTTTTAGCACATAAATCTCTACTTTCCTTTTCCGCCATTTGTAATTGCCTAATTGTTAAATCTAGATGTTTTTTCTGTTCCATAACACTGCTCCTACCTAAAGTGAATCCCAAATTCTCTAGTATCGCTATATCTTCCCTAGTCAATGAAAAATTTATTTCTTTTAGACAATTGCTCCAGTAGATTTCTAACTGTTCCCCTTCCCCTTGTTTTAACTTTTGAGCTACTTTTTCGAAAAATTTTGCTACCGGTTCCTTCATCACTCTACTTACCTTTTCCATAACCAACGGTAATGGTGTCAGCCCATAGGTCACTTCAGATTGAAGGATAGCAAGGGCATCTTGGAAATATCTTAATTGGATAGTTCTATTTTGGAACTCTTGAGCTTTCCTAAATCCATAGCTAGTTGTGGCATATAAGATTAATCCCGATCCTATAATTTTAAACCACATGATATTTCCCCTCCCAAATACTTCTACCGGTTTCTAGGTCTATAATATCTTCAACAGTCCCCATTCCCCCTTTGTTAGAGAGAATTATCAATCGCTTAAATAAATTTAAATTTAATATTTCACAAAAATATGGCTTATTTTTTAGATCAAAAAGGTCTTTACCGTGAACTGTAGTTAAAACATTAACCCCTGCTGTTACGGCGTATTCTAAAGCTTCTATATCTTCCTTCTTCCCTAACTCATCGGTAGCTAAAATGTGGGGCGACATTGACCTTATTAACATAATCATCCCTTCTTTTTTAGGACAAGAATCTATTACATCTACCCTTTTTCCAATATCTAGCTGAGGGATACCCCTAAAACATCCTGCAATTTCAGATCTCTCATCTACAACCCCTACTTTAAAAGAAAATCTATCACTGCTTGATAAAATTCTGACCAAATCCCTTAACAATGTGGTCTTACCACAATTAGGAGGAGATAAGATTATAGTACTCAAAAAACTATTTTCTCTAATTAGATAGGGTAATACCTTATCACCTATTCCCCTTTGTTGCCTAGCAATCCTTATATTTAAACTGTTTATATCTACTAATGTTTTAACTTTTTCTTTTTCCACAACAGCTTTACCACAAATTCCAACCCTGTGTCCCCCGGGAATTGTTAAATATCCATTTTGCAGTTCCTGCTCCACAGAATAATAGGAGTAATTTGTTAATAAATAAAATATTTTTTCAATTATCTCTTTATCCACTATAAAATTAGTTGCCACTTCCCTCCCCTGAACAAAAAGGGACAAAGGCTTATTGACCCTAACCCTAATTTCCTCACAATTAGGGTAGTTTTTGAAAATCGATATAATAACATCTTTAATTTCAAAGGGAAAATAAGGCAAAATTTGGTCAATTATTTTTTCCATTTTAGTCCCTCCTTAAGCTATAGATATTTATAAAAAGGAATTATTATGCCTAACTTTTAAAGTTTTCATTTTCAAAAGGGCAAAAAAAAAAAAAAATTAGCCAGTACCATGAGGTACTGGCTAATTTTTATAGTTCGTCATCGTCATCACTTTCAGTGCTTTCAAAAAGGACTTTTCCACAATTTGGACAGAGAATTTCTAATTCTTCATCAGCTAAATCTTCTTCTTCGACATAGGCAACTTCTCCACAATGGGGACATTCTACTTCTACTTCATCATCATCTATTTCTTCAACATCAACATCGTCAAGGTCATCTAAATCATCTAAATCCTCATCTGAATAGTGGTCATGATCACAACTACATTCTACTTCCCTTTCAAGGAAATCCTTTTCTAGTTCAGCTAAATCTTCATCAATTGCTTCAACATAATCTTCTAGTTCAGCTTGGCCTAAATCGATGTCTTCAACAATATCTGCCATATCTTCTAAAACCTCTAAGATATGTCTTAAAATTTTACCTTCTGCACTTTTGTCATCGAGATTTAAACCATCTGCTAGACCTTGAATGTAAGCTATTTTTTCTTTAAGTTCTGCCATTTTACATACCTCCTTTTCTAACTAATATTTAAGATACCCTAAGTTGAAATAATTATGCCCTTTCAATATATGTTTTGGTTCTGGTATCTACTTTTAATTTATCTCCCACATTGATAAAGAAAGGAACTTGAATTACAAGACCTGTCTGTAATGTAGCAGGTTTTGAACCTCCTGAGGCAGTATCACCTTTAATTCCCGGTTCAGTTTCAACAACTTCCAAAACAACAGAGTTTGGAAGCTCTATACCGATTGGTTTTTCTTTATAATATAAAACAGTTATTTCCATATCTTCAATCAAAAATTTAACATTTTCATCTAATTGTTGTTTTGTTAAAGTTATTTGCTCATAGTTTTCAGTATCCATAAAAATATAGTCATCACCGGAAGAATATAGATACTGCATATTTCTCCTATCGATATGGGCCTTTTCAATTTTTTCTTTTGGGTTAAAGGTTTTTTCAATTACTGCTCCTGTTTCGACGTTTTTAAGCTTTGCCCTAACAAAAGCAGCTCCTTTACCTGGCTTAACGTGCTGAAAGTCTACGATTTGTAGTACAGCTCCTTCAAATTCAATTGTTAATCCTGTTTTAAAATCATTTGGTGAAATCATGTCTTTTTCCTCCTTAAACTAGTTTATCTCGATTAATTCTTTTGTAACTTTTGTTAAGTTTCTATTTCCATTTTCAGTAATTACAACTACATCTTCAATTCTAACCCCACCAAATTCTGGAATATATATTCCAGGTTCCACTGTAACAACATTTCCAACTTGGAGAATATCTTCAGCTTTAGGGGATAATCTAGGATTTTCATGGACAACCATTCCGATACCATGTCCTAAACCGTGGCCAAAATTTTCAGTATATCCTTTATTATATATAATATCCCTAGCTAAAGCATCGGCCTCTTTACCGGAAATACCACTTTTAATTCCTGCTAAAGCAGCTTCTTGAGCTTCTAAAACAGTATAGTAAATTTTCTTTTGTTCATCGGTTGCTTTACCTAGCACTACTGTTCTCGTCAAATCTGAACAATAATTGTTGTAGATACAACCAAAATCCATTTTTACAAAATCCCCTTTTTCTAAAACCTTATCGGAAGCTACTCCATGGGGTAGTGAAGATCGCTGACCAGAAGCTACAATGGTGGTGAAAGCTAAACCTGAAGCCCCTTTCCTTTTCATAAAAAATTCTAGTTCTAATGCTACATCTTTTTCTGTAATACCAGGTTTTAAAAAACCTAAAATATGGGCAAAGGCATCTCCGGCAATTTGGATAGCTTTTTCCATGTTAGCAATTTCTTCTGAATCTTTAACCATCCTTAACCCTTCCACAACAGGCTCTACAGCCTTTAATTCTATCCCTTCAAAGGCTTTTTTATAACTTAAATACCCGGAATATGTTACATACTCCCGTTCAAAACCTAAAACTTTAACCCCTAATCTCTCCATTTCCTTTAACACATCTTCTAGAGGGTTAAGTCCATGTTGCAAAATAGTAATTCCAGGTATCATTTCTTTACGAGCCTGTTCTGTATAGCGGAAGTCTGTTAAAAATACATCTTCCCCTTCTGTTACTAATAAATAACCACTACTGCCAGTAAAACGGGATAAGTAATAACGGTTTTGTGGTTGAGTAATTAGCAAAGCATCTACCCCTATTTCCCTTAGTTTACCCTTTAATTTCTTAATCCTTTCCATACTTTTTTCCCCCTCCAATATTTCTTAGTCCCTCTATAGCTAAAATATAACTAAAAGGACCAAAACCTGTAATCTGTCCCGTCGCATAAGGTGCAACAACAGATTTTCTCCTAAATTCTTCCCTACTGTAAATATTTGAAATATGTACTTCAACAACTGGTATATTTATAGCTTCTACAGCATCTCCGATGGCATGGGAATAATGGGTATAAGCACCGGGATTTAATACTACACCATGAAATTCTCTCCCAGCCCTGTGAAGTAAATCAATAATTTCTCCTTCACTATTCCTTTGGTGTATCTCTATTTTAAGACCATTTCTCTCTCCATATTCTAAAATTTCCTTATTGATATAGTCTAACCCTTGATTACCATAAATTTCAGTTTTCCGCTGACCTAATAAATTGAGGTTTGGTCCATGAATAACCATAATATCCATATCTATTCCCCCGTGGAAAGTATACACTATCTATTATAATCTTATTGTTAATTTATAGCAATAAAAACTTTTTAAAATTATTTTCTTTTAGGTACTCCATGGATTATTTCACCATCAATACCGTGACAGGCTTCTGAAAAAGATTCACTAAGGGTAGGGTGAGCATGGATGGTATTGTAAATATCTTTAGCCGTTAATCTGTGCTGGACTGCTAAAACCCCTTCGGCAATTAAATCACTGCTATGGGGACCTAAAATATGAACTCCAATAATTTTATTTTCAGAATCGGCGATAACCTTAACTATACCTTCCCCTTCCCCTTCTGCCAATGCTTTACCGTTGGCAGCGAAATTAAATTTACTCACTTTATATTCAATATTCCCTTCTTTACATTGTTCTTCTGTTAAACCTACGCTGGCTAATTCGGGATAAGTAAAGACTACACTGGGTACAGCCCTATAATCCATAACCCTCTCCATACCGGCTATATTCTCTACTGCAACTATCCCTTCTTGGGAAGCTACATGGGCTAACATGATCCCTCCGGTACAATCCCCTACTGCGTAAACATCGGGAATATTAGTTTCCATTTTATCATTAGTTAAAATACCACCATTTTCCTTTAGGGTAAGATTTAAATTTTCTAAACCCCTTAAATTTGGCTTTCTTCCACCAGCCATTAAACATAAATTTACCCTTATTTCTTCTACCCCTTTTTTAGTCCCTACAAATATATTTAAATCATTATCTATTTTTTCTATCTTTTCCACTTTAGCAGATGTTAAAATATTTACCCCTGCTTTTTTTAAGAAAATATTAAGCCTCCGGACCAGTTCCTCATCAAAGGTGTAAAGGATCCTTGGCAACATTTCAATCAAAGTCACTTCTACTCCTAAACTGGCGAAAATGCCGGCAAATTCAGTTCCTACCACCCCACCACCTATTATGGCCATTTTTTCAGGTAATGTAGTTAATTCTAAAATTTCATCAGAAGTTAAGACCCCTTCTAGATCAGCACCGGGTATTGGTGGAATAAAGGGTTTTGAACCTGTAGCAATAATCAGTTTTTCACCTTTAATTTCTTCTCCAATTCCTTCTACTAATACTGTATTCTTATCTATTATTTGTCCTTTACCATGATAATAATCTATTTTATTTCCTTTAATTAGGGTTTCAATTCCTTTAACTAAGTTTTCAACTATCTGATCTTTTCTTTCCTTTATTTTAGGATAATTTACAGAAAAACCTTGAACATCAAAACCGAAACTTTCAGCATCTTTAATCAGTTTACCAACATAACTTGAGCGATACAGTGCCTTTGTAGGAATACAACCCCTATTTAAACATGTACCTCCCAAACGGGTATCTTCTATTAATGCCACCTTCATACCTAAATGGGCACCTTTAATTGCTGCTACATAGCCACCGGGTCCGCCCCCTATAACTACAAGATTATACATAGAAAAAACCTCCTTAAAATTATTTTTTGAAGTTCCAACTTTCCGTAGAATACTTTTCCCGATAGAGTTTTTCAGCAAGTTCTTTTTCTTCTTCTGTGAGTTCACCCCAATAACCTTTTGTACTGAAATTTTCAGCCATTTTTTCTGCCAACACTTCTTTAAGTTCATTAAAATTATAGTTATATCCTTCATTGGATAAGGATGTAGCTTTCCCTTTCAGTATTTTCTCTACCTTTTCCCTCTGTCCTTCCTTTAAGTTTAATATATTTAAATTTTCTTCTATATCAAAACTAAAGAGTAAAGACCCGTGTTGCAGTAAACCATCTTTAATTCTAGTTTGAGCACTGCCGATTATTTTCTTACCATTTAGTACAATTTCATACCAAGAAGGGGTATCAAAACAAGCTGCAGAATCTACAACTTTCAAGTCTACCCCTTTATCCTGGGTGGTAACTGGAATCCCTAAACTATTTAAACCCGCTAACAGCCCTTTACTTATTTCCCTATAACTAGTGATAACATCTTTAATTATCAATGGATTCCCTTTACCAGTAATAAAACTGTAAGTCAGTTCATCATTATGAAAAACTGCCCTGCCTCCAGTTGGTCGACGAACAATTTTATAGCCCCTTTGAGAACAATAGTTTACATTTATTTCCTTCTCTACCTTCTGAAAATATCCGATTGAAACAGTGGGGACATCCCAACGGTAAAATCTTAAGGTATCAGGACTTTTACCTTCCGCCCGTAATTGTAAAATAGCTTCATCCAACGCCATATTATAATAACCACAACTGATACCGGTATCTAATAACCTCATTTTACTCCCCCTTAATAAAACTCCCCTAAATTTAGCTCAGATATAGCTTTAACTAACTCTTCTTCTGTTAAAGGCCGTGGATAATTATACATAATTTTACCTGGTTTTTCATTGTAATAGGGTCTGTTACAATGTTCACAACCAGAAGTTTGAAAAGCTTTACCATCACCAATAATTTCTAGAACCTTTTCTAAATTTTCTCCTATTTTGCTAAACTGACCTTTTTTATCAAATTCTACTTTTAAAGAAATTCCTTCTTTATAACAATAGTTAAAAAGCTGCACCCTCCGATAATAGCTTATATCTGGAGGAGAAACCTTTTCCATTGGTGTTCCTTTAATAGGGGTAAAGGCAAAAAGGGCTACAGAAACCTTAGCCTTATGGATTTCCCCTAAAAATTCTATCATTTCCTGGGGTGTTTCCCCTAACCCAGCTATGACATGGGTAGAGATCTTGCCGGGAAATTTTTCTGACCCGGTTAGTATTAATTCTTTAATTTTATACCAATCCCCTTGTTTTATCTCGGCAAAAATCTTTGGATTAACGGCATCTATGGCTATACTAACTTTATCTGCCCCCGCTGTTAATAATTTTTCTATATCCTCTAAACTTCTAGCTCCACCGGATATACATAAAGGTAGTGAACTACTTTCCTTGATCTTTTTTATTTTCTCCACAGTTTCCTCTAATACTCCCCGATACTGGGTAACTTGAAGACATAATCTTTTTAATGGGTGATTTCCTTCAAGGACTTCTTTTAAAGTCTCTAAGGGAAATTCCGGCCAAGTAACCCGGGAAAGGCGGTGGCTAGGCCCTTGACTTACAGAGCTTTGGGAACAAAAAGCACAGCTTTTTTTACACCTTTGTGGATCCATTAAATATCCAGTAGTTGGTAATTCATCACACTTTATTTCTTTCAATTTTAATTGGTGGGCAGTTCCTGCAGAAATTCTAATCCAATCCACAACATTCACTCCCCCTTTTTATACTTAAACCAAGTTTTTCCGCCATTTCTCTTCCTTTAGGGGCAGGAATAACCAGCTTATTAACCCCTGCTAGCACCGCTAGTGGATCTAAAATATTCCTATAACTTCCTTTAGGCCGCATACATCCCAAATAGATTGGGGTTTTAGGGAACAATATCCTAGCCCTTACTATAACATCAATAACTTCTAGGGGAGATGGAGGTTTCTCTTCAGCAAACTCTGTCCCTTTAGTTGGAACAAAAACTATAAAGGATAGGGCATCAACTCCTAGTTCCTTTAATTTTTCCAATGCCTGATACTCCCAAAATATTTCCCCTTTATACAGACCAATACAGATATGGGGTACAACTTTAAGGTGTTTTCTTAAGGAAAGATAACTATCGACATAATCCTCTTTACCTTTATTTAACTTATATACCTTTTTAATTACATCATCATTGTAGATAAAATCAAAGGAAACTACATCGGCAACAGAAGCGATTTTTTTAGCCCCCTCTTCATCAACTAACCCGCTGTGAAGATTGATAGCTTTTCCACCCTTTAAATTCCCTATCTCCTGGGCAAATCCTAAAATGGGAACCTTCCCATCCCTACTACATCCACCACTAATCAGACAACTACTATAATCCTCTAAATTCTTTAGTTCTGTTAAAGGTTTCATTCCTTTTAAATAATGCCCCCCACAATGGGCACAGTTTAATGAACAATCACTGCCGGTTAAAGTAACCGGCAGTGTCCTGTTGGGATAATCAAACTGTATTTCTTTAGGGAAGTTTTCCAGACGGACTTCCCATCCTTCCCTAAGCTTCCCTATTAAATTATGATCTACGGAAATTGAGGGTACAGCAGACAACAGGGTTTCTAGCTGCTCCAACTTCATCTAACCTCTTGATAAAGGTTTTGTGGGGTGCATTTTTCAATTCTTCGGGATTTTCCTTGGCTTTTTCGGCAATTTCCTTCATAGCAGTTATAAATCTGTCTAGGGTTTCTTTAGTTTCTGTTTCTGTAGGTTCGATCATCAAAGCTTCCTCAACAATTAATGGGAAATAGATAGTTGGTGGATGGATACCGTAATCTAACAGTGCTTTAGCCACATCTAAGGTTTTTACACCATATTCCTTTAAGTTTTTACCTGAAAGGACAAATTCGTGCATACAGGTTTTATCATAGGGTAGATGGTAATATCCTTTTAGATGTTCCATTAAATAGTTAGCATTTAATACGGCATCTTCACTAACTTGACGTAAACCCTTAGCTCCCATAGTTAAAATATAGGAATAAGCCCTGATATTAACACCGAAATTACCATAGAAACTGTGTACTCTACCAATAGATTTTGGCAAGTTATAATTTAGTGTAAACTTATCTCCCTTTTTCTCTATTATTGGAGTAGGTAAAAATTCCATCAATTCTTTTTTAACCCCAACTGGACCGGAGCCAGGACCGCCACCGCCATGGGGAGTAGAAAAAGTTTTGTGTAAATTTAAATGGACTACATCAAAGCCCATATCCCCTGGCCTGGCAATACCTAAAATGGCATTAGCATTAGCTCCATCGTAATAAAGTAGTCCCCCTGCTTCATGGACAAGTTTTGCGATCTCTACGATATTTTCTTCAAAAAGTCCTAAAGTAGATGGATTAGTGAGCATAAGGGCTGCTACATCGTCATTTAAGGACTCTTTTAAACTTTCTAAACAAACAGAACCATCGCAATCTGATTTAATTTCCACAACTTTAAAACCTGCCATAGCGGCACTTGCCGGATTGGTACCATGGGCAGAATCGGGAACTAAAACTGTCCTTCTCTTTTCTCCTCTATTTTTGTGATATGCATCAATTAACATCAAACCAACCAATTCTCCATGGGCACCAGCCACCGGTTGTAATGTTACTGCATCCATACCAGTAATTTCCCCTAAATAGTTTTGCAGGTTATACATCAATTCTAAAGCACCCTGTACACCTTCTTCATCCATAAGGGGATGTAAGTTTGCAAAACCTGGAATCCTGACCATATCCTCATTGATTTTAGGATTGTATTTCATAGTACAAGAACCTAATGGATAAAAACCACTATCTACACCATGATTTCTCGTAGACAGTTCCACATAATGTCTAACAACTTCTCCTTCACTAACCTGTGGAAGTTCTAAAGGCTCTTTTCGCAAAAATTCACTAGGTAAAAGTTCTTCTAACTTTCTTTCTCCTACATCGGAATTAGGCAAAGAGAACCCCACATGACCGGGGATAGATTTTTCAAAAATCGTTTTTACTTCTCCTCTCATAGGGATTCCTCCAATCTCTTAAGGGTAGTATCCATCTCTTCGATACTCCTTTTTTCAGTAACCGCTGTCAATACTCCACCCTTTAACTGAGGATAATATTTCTCTAAAGGAATACCTAAATAGATATCTTCTTTTTTTAGTCCTTCTAATACCCCTAAATCCTCCAATTTAAAGGAAAATTCTTTAAAGGTAGGGCCAGTAAACAGCGGTTTAAAACCTTTTTCTGCCAGTTTTTCTTTAAAATAATGGGCTTTTTGTAGAGTAAGTGTTGCAACTTGTTTTAAACCTTGTTCACCCATTAAGGACATATACACAGATGCTGCTAAAGCACAGAGTGCTTGGTTTGAACAGATATTAGAAGTGGCTTTATCCCTACGGATATGCTGTTCCCTTGTTTGTAAAGTTAAAACAAATCCCCTTTTACCATCTTTATCTTTCGTTTCACCTACAATTCTACCAGGCATTTTCCGCATCAATTTATTGGTAGTAGCGAAAAAACCTAAATATGGACCACCAAAGGATAAAGGTATTCCTAAAGATTGACCTTCCCCTACAACTATATCGGCATGGTAAGTAGAAGGTTTATTTAAAATTCCTAAAGAAATGGGATCAACTACAGCGATAAATAACGGCTTTTTATCTCTTAAAACCTCACCAATCCCTGGCATATTTTCCACTATTCCAAAGAAGTTAGGACTTTGAATAATAACTCCAGCCACATCATCAGAAAGTTTAGCTTCTACTTCATTTACATCGGTTTGCCCTGTTTCTAAATTAAAAGGTAGTGTCTCTACAGTAATTTCTAGGGCAGCAGCATAGGTTTTTAACACTTCCCGATAATGGGGATGAACAGCTTCAGAAATTAAAATCTTATCTTTTCTATTATGATTTACTGCCACTAAAGCGGCTTCTGCCATAGCAGTAGCACCATCATACATAGAAGCATTGGCTACATCCATACCAGTTAAACGACAAATCATTGATTGAAATTCAAAAATAGTTTGTAGTACCCCTTGACTAATTTCTGCTTGGTAAGGGGTATATGCAGTATAAAATTCAGACCTTAATAAAATATGATTAACTACTGAAGGGATATAATGGTCATAACTGCCTCCCCCTAAAAAACTGATAATTTTATCATTGCTTTTATTTTTTCCCGCCAATTCCCCAATTTTTTTACTTAGCTCTAGTTCCGAATGGGGCTGGGGAAGATCCATTTCCCCTTGAAATCTCACTTCTTGTGGAATATGGGCAAATAACTCTTCAATGGAATTTTTCCCGATACTTTTGAGCATTTCTTCTCTTTCAGCATCGGTTTTAGGAATATATCGAAAAACCATTTTTATTCCTCCTCAATAAAGGTTTCGTATTCCTCAGGAGATAATAAATCATCTAGTTCCCCCTCATCATCTAATTGGATTACCACTAACCACCCTCCATCATAAGGATCACTATTAACAGTTTCCGGTGCATCTAAAAGTTCTTCATTAACTTCAACAATAGTTCCACTTATTGGGGCATAGACGTCGGCGGCAGCCTTTACTGATTCTATTACAGCAAATCCTTCCCCTTTATTTACTGAATCTCCTACAGAAGGCAATTCAATAAAAACAATATCTCCTAACTGGTCTTGAGCATGGTCAGTAATCCCTACCTTCACTTTATTACCTTCAACCTTTAACCATTCATGATCTTTAGAATAAAGTAAACCTTTTTTTATCATTTTTAAACATCCTCCCTTTTATAAAATGGTATATTAATGACTTCAGCTTTAAGCTGACGGTTACGAACACCTATTAAAATGTGATCACCGGTTTTAAAGTTTAAGTTTTTCACTAAAGCTAAACCAATGTTTAAATCTAAAGTAGGGGAATAAGAGCCTGTAGTTACATGGCCAATCTTTTCACCTTCTAAGTTGAAAACGGGAAATTCTCCCCTAGGTATTCCCCTATCTATCATTTTAAATCCAATAGTTTCCCTTGGAGCTCCATTTTCCAATTGGTCTTGTAAAATTTCTTTTCCAATATAATCTGGTTTTTTAAACTTCACAAACCTCTGTAAATTAGCTTCAATTGGTGTTATATCTTTATCAATTTCATGGCCATATAAAGGTAGGCAAGCTTCAAACCGCAGGGTATCTCTAGCCCCTAAGCCGGCAGGAACCACTTCACCTTCCCCTACCTCAAGTATCTTTTCCCAAACCTTTATGGCATCTTCTCCCGATAGATAGATTTCAAAACCATCTTCTCCAGTATAACCGGTTCTAGAAATTAACACTTTACTGCCAGCAACCTCTACATCTTCAGCACAATAGAAAAACTGCAAATTATTTAAGTCATAGTTTGTTAATTTCTGTAAAATTTGTTGAGCCTTTGGTCCTTGAAAGGCAATTTGAGCTACTTCTGAGGAAATATTTTCAATTTCCACTCCCTCTATTTTATGTTCCATCAACCAGTTATAATCTTTCTCTACGTTGGCTGCATTAACAACTAACAAATATTTATCTACCGCTAATTTGTAAACTAGTAAATCATCTACTATACCACCATTTTCGTAACACATTAAAGTATACTGTACTTGATGGTCCTTTAACCTTTCCACATTGTTAGTAACCATTTTTTGCAAAAAATCTAAAGAATTCCGACCGGTAACCATTATCTCTCCCATATGGGATACATCAAATAACCCGGCTTTAGTCCTAACTCCTTTAACTTCTTCTATTATCCCGGTATATTGAACCGGTAAAGCCCAACCTCCAAAGTCCACCATTTTACCCTGTAATTTTAAGTGCAGGGGATACAAAGGGGTTTTTTTCAAATTATCCAAAGTTTACACCTCCATTTTATTTTTTCTCAAAATTCTTAGAAATAACCTGTTGAGAGAAAATTCACAATAAATAAAGGACAGGGTAAGCAATTGCTTAGCCTCTGTCCTTTTTACCTGAGAGATTTAGTTCCCCTTTGGTGCACCGATGGTGCTCTCCAGAGTTGTGTCCCTTTTAGGTACTTTTGCCTGAAAGTTTCGTTGCTTATAGCAAATTATTCTAAGCAACTTGCTTCTTCGGCGCCTTTACAGGTCTCTCCCTAAAAGTTCATTCACCAAATATTAACTTATTAAAACAATTTATAAAAATCCCTTATATATTTTATTCTACAACTTATTTAAAATTCCTGCTTTTATATAAATTTTTTAAAGTTATTCTACTAATTTTTCAGCAAGAATATCCATAAGATGCAATTATCTTTCTACCTTCAGCTATTGCCTTTTCTGCCCTATCAATCACCACTTCTAACTTTTCTTCTATTTCCTTTTTAAAACTTTGGTCTTTCAAAGTAGATAAATTAACCTGGACATTAGCAACAGCTCCAACAAAACCAGTATAACAAAGTTCCATACCAACTTTTAAATCACTGATGGCATTAGGATTACCTTTAGGGGCAATCTCTATAACCATTTCTAATAAAGGAACAATCTCTTTCGCAGTTTCTAAAGGAACTTCCGTAGCCCTTTGACTTGCCAACTCTATAGCTTCCCTTCTCTTTTCTTTTTCTTCTTCACTTTCTTTGGGAAGTTTAAAAGCTTGCATCACTTCTAAGTAGGCCTTAGTATCCTCATCGGCAAGTTTTAATAACTTTTCTCTAATTTTGTCCCCTTCTTCCCCTATTCTTTCCATTTCATCTTTGACATCAACGTATTTTTTCCCCTTTGCTGTAACTCTACAAAACATTGAAATTAAACTAGCACCCATTGCCCCGGAAATTGCAGCTACAGTTCCACCACCGGGTGTTGGATTTTCACTGGCTACTTCTTGTAAAAATTTCTCCACAGTTAAATTTTTAAACACAAAAACTCCCTCCTCTTTAATGTCTTGCTTCAACCACTTCTAAAAGTTCAAAATGGGCTGTATCGTTAATCCTTTCCACCACCACTTTTTCTTCACTAACCTTTAAAATAGTAAGGCTACAGTTGTCAATATAAAGGTTGTTTTTTACTACCGGCCATGGTAGTTGAAGGTAATGGTGAAGTAAGGCTTTAATAAAAACACTGTGGGTAACAGCTAAAACATTTCCCTGATGTTTAGCTAAACAATTTTCCACAAACCTCTGACAGCGGGTAACAAGGTCGGCATATTTCTCACCCTGGGGTATTTCTACATCAGGGGTAGTATTTCGCTTTAAGGCTAATTCCCGATAATTTTCAAAGATTTCCCCCGTTGTTAACCCTTCCCAAACTCCAAAATGAAATTCCCGTAAAAGGGGTTCAGAAATTAAAGGTATTTTAATGTCTTTATGATTAACTATCTCTTGGGCAGTGGCTTGGGCCCTTTTTAGATCACTGGTATAAACGGCTTCTAAGGGATAATTTTTAAGCCGTTGAGCCAAGACTTTTCCTTGGCTCAACCCCCTAAAAGTCAATTCTACATCAGTTTGTCCTTGACAGCGTTTTTGGAGATTCCACTCTGTTTCCCCATGTCTTACAAAGATAATCCTCACCATTAGAAATCCCGCCTTAACTTTGCTATTTCTTCCTTTCTTTCCAAAGCTAATTCTATTAGTTTCATAACCAGTTCTTTACCATTGATTCCACTTGCTTCGATCAATTTAGGATACATACTTATCCGGGTAAAGCCTGGAATAGTATTTATTTCATTTAGCCAAATGTTACCTTGATTGTCATAAAAGAAGTCTACTCTAGCTAAACCATAACAGTCTAATGCTCTAAATGCTTCTTTTGCTAACCTTTGTATTTCCCTTTCTACCTCTAGAGATATTTCCGCCGGAATGATTATTTTGGAGTTATCATCAATGTATTTGGCATTATAGTCGTAAAATTCGTTTCCCGGTACTATTTCTCCCACTATAGAAACAAATAGTTCATTATTCCCTAAAACACTACATTCTAGTTCCCTAGCTATTAATCCTTTTTCCACAACGATTTTAATATCATACTGAAGGGCTAATTCCACTCCCTTTAATAAATCTTCTCTATTTTTAGCTTTAGATATTCCTACACTGGAACCTAAATTTGCTGGTTTAACAAAGAGTGGATAACCTAAGGCTTCCATTTCTTGTATAAGAGATTCCCTATCCCTTTGCCATTGATAATTATTAAAGGAAATATACGGTCCTACAGGTAACCCCTTTTGTGCAAAAATCCTTTTCATCATCCCTTTATCCATACCAACAGCAGAACCTAAAACACCACTCCCGACATAGGGTATGTTTAAGATTTCTAATAGACCCTGTAAGCAGCCGTCTTCTCCGTAAGTGCCGTGAATACAAGGAAAAACCACATCTATCTCTAAATCTTCCCAACCATTTTCCCCTTTTACCATAAACCCACGGTTTTGTCCAAAGAGGCGAATAGATATCGGTTTAAAATCGGTAAACCACTCCCCTTCTTTAGTTACTTTAATTGGAACTACATTGTATAGTTCCCTATCTATCATATCCATAATATATTTTGCTGACTGTAGAGAAACTTCGTGTTCTCCAGACCGTCCTCCAAAAATTACTGCTACATTTTTCACTACAAAAAACCTCCTTTTCCTTTTACAACCATTATATTATTACCGGTCATAAAAAGCACCTTTTTTTACTGTTTTTATTAAATCACCATTTATTTCATTGTACAAAATTGCGGAAAAAATTACAATACAACCGGCTAATTGCTGATAAGTTAAAGTTTCCGTTACAGAAAACTTATAAAACTTTACAAAGTTTTTATCAAACCTTATAAAAGTTTATGTTTCCTTCCTTGTTCATCGTGTCCAGTTTCGAAAAATTCTACTCCTGTTTGGTTTAACACTCCGAAGGCTTAAATTCCCGACTAACGTATCGGTACATATCAATAGTTGCTTTAAGTGCTATGCTATTGATTTACCGTAATTTTTTAAATTTATACTTGCATTTAAATCCCTATCTATTTTATAACCACAAACGTTACAGATAAAAGTTCTTTCTGATAGAGAAAGTTTGTCTTTTATACTTCCACAGCTGCTACAAATTTTAGATGAAGGATAGAATTTTTCTGCAAGGATAAATTTAATACCGTTACATTGGCATTTATATTCCATCTGTCTTCTAAATTCACGGAATGTTTGTTCTTGGATTGCTTTAGATAGCTTTTTGTTTTTTAACATTCCCTTTGTATTTAGGTTTTCCATAACTACATATTCTGGTTTGGTTTTCACCAATGATGTAGTTATTTGATGGAGATAGTCTTTCCTTATATTTTTTAGCCTTCTTCGTGTTTTTAGAACAAGGTGTTCTAACTTTTTAATGTTGTTAGTTTTTCTGTAACGGTATTCACCTCCTTCTGTTTGTATTTTGTTTAATTCATATTTTTTAGATAATTTTCGTTGTAATCGTTTAAGTCTTTTCTCTAACTTCTTAACTTTCTTTGATTTATTTATGTTTTTGTACTTTTGTCCTGTACTTATTGTAGCTAATTCTTTTACTCCTAAATCTATTCCTATACCCTCTGTATATTCTTTATTCTTATATTCTACTTCTTCTACTCCTATTGTTAAGTACCAGTTAAGTCCATCAAATGTTACCCTTGGGTTGTAGTATTTAATATTATCACCTACAGGTATTCTTCCTTTTTCAGCAAGTTTAACCCAATTTAGTTTTTGCTTATTGGGCTTTTTACTGTTAGTTAATTTTTCTAATTTTACATGGGTTGGGGTTATTTTAATTTTTTCTGTATCTACATAAAAACTAGGTTTACTTTTCTTTTTTGACTTAAACTTAGGAAAGTCTGCTCTGCCTTCAAAGAAGTTTTTGTATGCAATACATACATCTTTTATTGCTTGTTTGGTTATATTGTTTGAATAGTCATTAAGCCATGAGTATTCTTTTGTCTTTTTTAGCTCAGTTAATATTTTTCTAAGTTCTCTGTCATTTAAAAATTTGCCACCGTTATTATAATTCTCTTGTTCTGTAGCTAAAGCCCAATTATATGCCCATCTTGCAACCCCTGCACATTCTTTTAATTTAGTTTTTTGTTTTTTGTTAGGTAGAAGCATTACTTTATAGGTTTTAATCATTAGATTTATCACCCCCTGACAATTTCCTCATTTATAAAATTATTATAGATATTTAGATTGTTTTATAAATATAGTTTAACTGTTAAAAGCCCCTAATAACAGGTATGCAAATACTACTCCAAAAACCGGCTCTAAAGTAAAAATAATTGCTGCCCTCTGTCCGCTGACCTTTTTCTGACCTATGGTTTGTAATACCAAAACACAAAGCACAAAATAGAACTAATATATCACCATAGTTTATTCCGTAGGGTAAATCTTTTTCAAAACTCAATAAAGCTGTACCTATTATAGCGAAAACCACTGCTAACCCTGTTAAAAATGCGCCCTTTGCTGCAGTAGTATAAGTTAACCCAGTGATTTGGAAAATCAACCCCCCTGCCAACAGTAGTCCTAAAATTATGCCACCTTTAATTTCCCCTTTGTTAATCTCTTTTATTTCTCTCCAAAAAATTAAAAGACCTAAAATTGTAGCAAAGGTAAATCTAACTGCAATGAGGGAAAAGGGTGGCAAACTTTCTAAAGCAGCTTTAAGAACAGCAAAGGTAGTTCCCCAAATTATTGTAATAAAGACTAATAAAAGTTCTCCTCTAATTTTCAAAAGTATCACCTCAAGTAGACCACTAAAATAAATTTAATAAAGTTTATTCAACATCTAATGTGAAAATCCTTTTATCTTTCTATTATTTTTTTGTCACTTTTTACAGTTTATTTACACCCTGTTGATTATCATCTTAAATTTTGGAGATATAATAAAATTAAATCCAAGGAGGTGGTTAAAATAAATAAAAAGATTTTTGCTGTTGTTTTAGTTTTAAGTATTTTTGTGGTAGGTTTAGGTTTTGTCTCTGCCCAAGAAACAGAGGAAGGTAATCGGTTCTTTAACAGAAGAAATTGGAACTTTAGATTCGGCATGGCCAGAGGACAGTGCATTAACCCTTTAGAGGATGAAGAAAGGCTAGAAAGAATAGCAGAACGAAAAGGGGTTACCGTTGAAGAATTAAAGGAATTCATCCTTGAAAAAAGGGAACAAATGGAAAATCTTGAAAACTGCAGACCCCGTATGGGTAGAAGATTTAAGGGAAAAATAGGCAATGGTCAAATGATCAACAATTAAAAGGAGCCAATCAGGCTCCTTTTAGACTGAAGACAAACTATAGACAAAGTCACCATTAGCTGTGGTAATTAAACAAAGATACGATTAAGTCGAGGAGATAGATTTAAGAGCTGATTAGATAAAAGGAAGAAGGGGTGAGGAACAGGACGTTCCGAAAGCTCTATTGAGCCATGGACGGCGAATTAGAGCGGTACCCTTCTTCCTTTTAGATAGAAGCCTTAAATCTCGACGGAGACTTTGTTAGAATGTTTAATTACCACAGACTTTTAAAAATGACTTTGTCTACAAACTGAAAGGAGCCAATCAGGCTCCTTTACTTTTTTAATACCTCATCAATAAACTTTCCATTTTCATAAAACAGCTCGCCATCGGCATAGATCTTGCCACCATTTCTCATATCACATAACATATCCCAATGGATAGCGGAGCGGTTCTTTCCTCCCGCTTCTGGCATGGAATCTCCGATAGCCATATGGATAGTTCCACCTATTTTTTCATCAAATAGCATATTCTTAGTAAATTTCTGAATTCCGTAATTAGTACCTATAGCTACTTCTCCGAAAAATCTCGCCCCTTGATCAGTATCCAGTAAGGCATGGAGGAGATCTTCCCCTTTAGAAGCTGTAGCCTTAACTACTTTCCCCTTTTCTACCTCTAAATAAATATTTTCAATTTCTTTTCCAGCATAAATTCCTGGGAATGAAAAGGTTATATATCCATCAATACCATCTTCCACCGGTGATGTAAAGATCTCTCCATCAGGGAAATTTACTCTTCCATCACAGTTGATCCATTTCCTTCCCTCGATCTTTACTTTAATATCAGTACCTTCAGCTATTATATGGAGTTCTTTTTTGGTATTTAAATAATCCACCCATCTTTGCTGCTGGGCACTGATTTTTTTCCATTCAGCTATGGGATCTTCTTTATCTAAAAGGCCAGCACCGTAAACAAAATCTTCATATTCCCTCAATGACATATTGGCCTCTTGGGCATCGGCATGGGTAGGAAACTGGGTACCACACCAACGAATTTCTCCACTACCCATTTTTTCTGAAAAACGCTTCCTTGTTTCACTGTTGCCCCTTACCCTTGTTTGAATCTTTTTAGGGTCTATATTAGAATTTACCCTGGTATTTTCCGTTCCCCAGGCGGTTATATAAACATCGGCGTTATCCACTACTAATTTAAAGGTTTCACTAGGTTTTAAAAGCTGTTCCTCGCTACCTTCCTTTAGCAATGTTTCACCAATTTCTGGAATATTAACGGTATACTCCACAAAAGCACCTTTTTTAATAGCAGCTTTAGCCACTTCTGTTATAAAGGGAATTGTTATTGCTTCCCCAGAAATATAGACCTTTTCCCCCTTTTTTACTCCTGTGGAATATTCCACTAGTAAATGGGCTAACCTCTGTAATCTAATATCAGCCATAAAAGCACCTCCTATGTTTTAGCAAACTAATATAAATATACTACATTTTCTCACTATTTCCTCTTTTTCACTTTCAATAATTTATTAAAGGTATTTTCTTGTACATTTACATTTTCATCTACTATTGCTAGATTTTTCTCTCTCTTGGGAAATTTAATATTGGGTTTAATCCGCCTTAAACCTACATCTATAAGAAAAAGGAGTAAACTTAAAACTAAAAAGGGTAATGTTAAATCCCTAAGGCCCTTCTTTTTTTGGTAAGGTGCATTAAAAACTTCATAAGGCCTTTTTAAAACCCGTCCACCTGTAACTTCAGCTATTTTCCTTAGAACATACCCAGTATCCTGCAAATTATCGATACTGTATTCTGCAGAATAAGGAAGGGTAAAACCATTAATGTTTAAACCTGTGGTTGTTTCCCCTTTTTTCCTTAAGGTATTTAAAAAATATATCCCTTGGGAAAGATTTTCTATTATTCCCCTGTACTCTCTACTGGATAGGGGAATTAATTCAACCTGTTCCTTTTCTCCCCCTTCTTTTACTAAGGTCATAGTTAATGTTTCCCCTTCTTCCAATGGGTTCATTACTCTAACAACTACCTCTGCCCCACTTCCTTTTAACTGAACATTAACCCCCAAATCACCATAATTTTCGCCAGCGACAACCCAATTTAAAGTATCTAACCAAAGGGTTGGAAAATCAGGACTAGATAGGAGATTTTGCGTCCACATTCCATAACTATCAGAGGTAAAAGCCACTGTTTTCCCTAAACCATAATGAAATCTAGCATATAGGGGGTGATCCCGGTGGGTGGTCAAAATCTCTTCAGCACCGGGTTTAAGGGTTGTAGCTATATATCCTCCTAAAAGTGGAGCTCCCCCTTTAAAGGGATTGTAGGCAGGGCTCACTAATTTAGGGGTAAATTCTTCTTCAATTATATAATTGCCAGCTACTAATAATGTTTCCCGGGAAAAGACTCCAGGTAAATCTACCACATTTCGGACATCATAAAACCTACCACCACCGTTGACTGCCAAATATTCCATCAATTGAAGATCTGCATCATTCCCTAAAGCAATTGTTGTTAAAGTTATCCCTTCCCTGCGGATTCTAGCCAACAACTCTTCATAGTTTTGAGGTCCTTCCACTCCATCACTTAATAAAATGATATGTTTGTTACCGGTTTCTTTAGTGAACAAGGTTACAGCTTTTTCTAAGGCGGGGTAAATGGAAGTTCCCCCACCAATTGTGATATTTTGAATTATCCTTTTTAACCTGTCTTTTTCAGTGACTTCAGTTAAAGGAAAGTCTACATAAAAACTGTGGTCAAAGGTAATGAGCCCTAATTTATCCTTTTCACCTAGTATATCTAAGGCTGAAATACCAGCATTTTTTGCCATATTAAGTTTTTCCCCATCCATGCTACCAGACCGGTCGATAACTAATACCAGCTCTATACCCGGTAACTCCTGCTGACTTTCTACTTCCATAGTCACTGGCAATATTTCTTCTAAGGGACTATCACCATAATACCCCATGCCAAAGGAATTTTTACCACCTATGGCGACAAAACCTCCCCCAATAACTTCTACAAAGGTCTTGAGATTATTAAGGCTAGTTTCCCCTAAGATGTATTTAGGAACATCTACAAAAAATATTCCTTTATAATCTAACAAACCTTCTAAGTTTTTCGGAAAATCTTCCCCTTGGATTAATGTAACATCAACTCCATTTTCTTTGAAAAGGTGGTAAAGGGGAAATCCGATATCTTTCCGTCCTTCCACTACCAATACTTTTGGTGGAGCATCGACAAGGGTAAGCCCTTCACTCCTATTGTTTTCTAAGATTTTGTCATCTTTCGATTGAATAACAGCTTTAACCCTTTGAAAACCAGAACCAGTTATTTCTACAGGGAAAACTAAGGTCTGGCTTCCCTTGGGAATTTTGACCGTTTCTTTATAAATAACCCTATTTTCCCAAAAAATAGTCAATTCCCCTTCAGTATTGGAAGTACTTTCTATTTCCACTTCCAGTAAAACCCTTTGGCCTTGATAGGTATTGGCAGGGAGATTGACAGCCTTTATCGCCACTTCATTTCCAATTTTAAGGTGTAAAGGATAAACATCTACAGGAATGTTATTTCCTCTCAACATCTTAGCAAAGGCTAGACTATCCCCGATATTTTCATAGCCATCACTAATTAACACAATCCTGCCATTGACATCCCCTGGCAACAACCCTGCTGCCACCTTAAGGGCCCTTTCTATATCGGTAAATTCTTTATTAACTCCCACATTCCAGTTGATCGGTGTTTGTCGGGAAAAGGAACGGAGGAGTTGAGTATCACTACCAAAGGCCAATACCGCCATTTTATCCTTTTTCCCCATAAACTTGCTGCTTTCCTCTATCCATTCCTTAAAATTTTCTCCATGGACTGTACTGTAGGAAAGATCTGCTAAATAAACTACCCACTGACCGTCGATAGTTTTAACTATAGAAGGTCCAGCTAAAGAGAGTATAAGAAAAATTGCTGTCAAGGTCCGAATAATATATATTCCCTTAGTTAAATAAGATGATCTTATGTTTTTGATATAAAACCACCAGATGTAAATAACTATCGGTAACAAAAGGAACAAATAATAGGGTTTTGAAAAACTAAAAAACATAATGCTGCACCCACCATTCTAATAGAAAAAGAACTATTGCTATAAGGATTAACCAAGGGGTTATATTTAAATTCCCTTTAACTTCCCCACCTTTAATTTCTCCACCTGGGGCAGTTATCGTAGGGTTATATGCTAAACTTTCCCTTGTCCGGGGATGATTTAAAGGTAACAATACCTTTTTATCTTCCCAAATGAATTGATAAACCCCTTCTTCTGACAATTGATCCCCTATTTGAGGAAAATCCCCGGTATAAACCTTTTCTCCTCCAGAAGGTGTAATTACTTGGAGCTGTTTAACACCTAAGGGAGGATTATATACTGGGTAATGATGGAGTTTAAAGTTATCTACCACATTAGTAGAATCTAAAAAATAATCCATGATATTGAGGATAAGTACAGGAAATGCAGGTCTTAAGTGTAAATCTCCCCCTTGTAAAGGAAAACCAAAGATAATAGCGGGATAACCACCTATTTCCATTTCCACCCCTATCTTCCCTTTATCACTATTTAATAGCCCTTTGCCCTCTTCCAATATTTTACTGTAATATATATTGACATCGGTAAAATCTACAAAATTAAAGAGTCTACTCCCTTCAGGGGAGATATTTACAAGTTTTTGGGGCTTAGAAAGGGGAAAATATCCGTTAGGATAAGGGGGATCAAAAACCAACATAGAACCTTGAGGAAGTTTTCCTGGTAAATAACCGTCAAAGACATAGATATCATAACCGGTAAGTAACCCTTCCTCAAAACGCTTAGGAGGAATTTTGCTGACTTTAAGGTTAGGATTTAAAAGCAATGCCTTTTCCAAAAAGGGATTGTTTTCTGTTACTAATAGGACTCTACCCTGTTTAACTTTTTCGTTGACGGTGTAATAAAGATTATCTTCTGGGAAATCATCTCTAAACTCTATTTCTCCCTTATACCAAGGGGAATCGGGGAGATTTCTCCAAAGAAAATCGGCATAACTTCCCCTTTTAATTTCTACATTCCTTCTCCCAATTCTTTCCCCTTCACTGTTATAAATATTGACATATGTGGTGATATCCTTTACTCCGTTATTGCCAAGTCGCAATAACAACCGACCCTCTTCTACTATCATATTAGCTATATAAATGTTTTCAACTTCACCCTTCCCTACTGGAAGAAAAGTAAAGGGTATAGTAATACTTCCAATATTTCCAAAGTTACCATCACTAATCAAATAAATTTCTTTCTTTTCTAAGGTTTCCCCTAAACTTTGGGCTAATAAAAAATTTTCTTGAATATCAAAGGCTTCCCCTTTAATTTTAATATTTTCTAAACTTCCGTATAACTGCCCTTTATCTTTAGTAAGGCCTGTTAAAAACTCTCCCCCCGCTATAATGGCCATATAACTATCCCGGCCCTTACCATCTATCAATTTTTTTATCTTCTCTATTCCTTGCTCTAGCCGGGATTGGCCATCAGACCTTACCCCCATAGAAACAGATGTATCTAATATGACAATTATATTGACATCTTCTTTACCAAACCCTAAAAGGACAGGGGTTGCCAAAGATAAGGCAATAAGTAAGACAACTAAAAGCTGAAGGTATAGCAAGAGATTTTTCAAGAGTTTGTTTAAGTTAAAGGCAGAGGAAGTGGGGCGATCTAACTTTTCCCAAAGGAAAATACTGGGAACTATAATGGGATTTCTCTTTCTTTTTACCATATAAAAAAGGATGATAATTGGTAAACCTAGTAAGGCTATCAGTCCTAAAGGATTTAAAAAGTTCATTTCCCCACCCCCTATTTTATTTTTCCTTTGAGGGAATAAAGGGTTTGATAAAGGCTTTCCTTTGTATCGACAAAGGAATAACTGATATTTCTCTTTTTACAAAAATCCTCAATTTCCCTTTGGTGTTTTTGAAAATTTTCCTTATACCTTCTCAATGACCAGTAATCTAAATCTAGTTCCTTTATTTTTCCCGTTTCACTATCAACGAGTTTTACCCCACCCTTTAACATAGGATCTATTTCATCTCCACTGGCTATCTGAAAAACTATCACTTCATGTTCAAGTGATAGTAATGTGTTAAGACCCCTTTCATAACCATTAGGTGAGAGAAAATCAGAAAAGAGGATAGTTACCCCTTTAGGTTTCAACAGAGATTTAGCTGAAAGGATAAAACTATTTAAATCCCCTAATCCTGCAAATTCCACTTTTTCCATAAATTTTAGCACTTTGTTGTAACTATTTCCTCCATAGAGGGGTTTTAAATGGTCATAGATAGTTTCCCTTCCTAAATATATCCCCACCCGATCTAATGCCTTTAAACTAATATAGCTTAAACCTAAACTTAATTCCAAAGCTTTATAGCCTTTGTGGGGATCGCCAAAATCCATGGATTTACTGGTATCTATTAAGATATTTATTGTAGCATCAATTTCACTGCGATGAAGTTTTGTATAAAGCCTTTTAGACCGACCATATAAACTCCAATCTATCCGGCGGATATCATCCCCCGGTAGATATGGACGATAATCGGCAAATTCCAAAGAAGTACCGTATTTATTGGTCAGCCTTTTACCACTGCTGGTTCCGGTAAGACCCGTTCTGAAAATTAATGCTAAGGTATTCAACTTTTGATAATCTATAGTGAATTCCCAAGCCATAATCTATCCCTTTTCCACACTATTTAAAATATCAGTAATTATCTCATCTGCCTTTACCCCATCCCCTATCCCTTCAAAATTCAGGATTAGTCGATGCCTCAAAGCAGGGATAGCGACTTTCTCGATATCGGCAAAACTGACATTATACCTACCATCAAGGAGGGCTGTAACTTTAGCAGCTAAAATTATACTTTGAATACCCCTAGGACTTGCCCCTACTTCTACATATTTTTTTACTTTGTCAGTAGCAAAGGGTGTAGTTTTATGGGTTGCTGAAACAACTTTAATGGCGAAATCTAAAACCTTTTCCGCAACGGGTACTTCCCTAGCCAGTTTGTTAAATTCTATCAGTTCATCTCCTCCCATTACCGGTTGGATTTGCCCTTCTTCACTACCTGTAGTTCGAAGGACAATTTCCCTCAATTCTTCGAAGGGAGGGTATTGTACTTCAATTTTAAATAAAAAGCGGTCTAATTGGGCTTCTGGTAGGGGATATGTTCCTTCCATTTCCAATGGGTTTTGGGTTGCCATGACAAAAAAAGGTTGCGGTAATGGATAAGTTGTACCAAAGACTGTCACTTTTTTTTCTTGCATACTCTCTAGTAAAGCACTTTGGGTTTTAGGTGTCGCCCTGTTGATCTCATCGGCCAATACTAAGTTGGCAAAAATCGGTCCTTTTTTAAACTGAAAATCTTCCCCTTTCCCCGGGATAATGATATTGGTTCCGGTGATATCAGAAGGCATTAAATCAGGGGTAAATTGGATCCGGTTGTAGCTGATGTTTAACACCCTAGCTAAGGTTTTTACCAACATAGTCTTTCCAAGTCCCGGTACCCCTTCTAACAAAACATGGCCACCGGAGAGGATGGCTATAAGGCTTAAATCTATAACTTCCCTCTGCCCTACCATTATTTTCCCAATTTCTTCCTTTACCTTCTCTATTTTTTTAACTAAATCCATAAAAAACCTCCTTAAGGGGCAATAGCTTTAAAATACTGCCTAATATAGTCTTCTAAAGGTTTAGGGATTTCTCCACGTCTAATTGATGTCATCCCTTGGGTATAATACTCCCTGTAGATATCATTATATGGAATATTGGTAATTTCTGGATTAAGTTTGAGGATTTCTTCTAGAGTATAACCATCTTCCCCCGCCCCTTCCAAAATCAACTGGGCATCTTTGGGAATATAGGTAAATTCATGTTCCTTTTTCCCATCTTCTCCCGTCGGTGAATGTCCATCCCCACCATTACTACCGTTATCCCCGTCATTGCCATTGTCACCATTATTTCCATTATTACCATTACTACCGTTATTACCATCATTACCATTGTTACCATTATTGCCATTACCGTCACTGCCGCCATCGATTTCTCCCAAAAGTTCTTCTAAAGGCTTAAGGGAAAGTTTACCCTTTAGATCATCTAATAAATCTCCTAAGGCTTCCCAATCTTTCTTCTCCATTAAATCACTTATTCTTTCTAGTGTTTCTTGATCTAAGGGAAGATTTTTTAAGGATTCTATCCTTTCCATTATTTCTTCTAAATTATTGTTGGGATTAGGTTGATCTAATAGTTCTTCTAACCTATCTATAACATCTAAACCTTCTTTCAATTCTTCCATTTTTTCTAAAAGGAGTTCCTGCCATTCCCTCATTAACAGCTCTAACTCCTCCATATTTTTGCTGTTTTCCATTAGTTCTTTAATCAACTCTAATTCTTCGATTAAATCCTTATAAATTTCTTCATCTAATTCTATTAGATACTGAAGATCTTCCTCAATTTCTTCAATAACTTCTTTTTTCTTATCTTCAAAGAAACTATCCCTGTCAATCCCTTCACTTAAAAGGGGAAGGGATAGGAAAATTACTGTCAATAGAAGTGATACCAGCCCTTTTTTGGCAATACCCTTCATATCAAGGTTTATTTGAAGGGGAGATCTTTTGACAAACTCCTCTACTTCCCTTTTCATTTCCCAGAACAAAGGATTCCTTTGGCTATCTGGTTTTTCAGTAAATTCCAGATAAGTTAAAATCCTCTCTTTACTTCCTAGCTTACCATCTAAAAAGGTGGCTATTTCTGAAACTTTAGGCCTCCTTTTATAAAAATGGTAGCCTAAGTAAAGGATAAGGGTGAAATTACCCAAGTAAATTACTCCCAAAGGAAGTGCTACTAAAAAGAGAGAAATAAAGGTAAAGAGAATATTTAGCAAAAGGACACCACTAATTATTCCTAAAAGGGATTCACACCAATATTTTAGTAAAATTTTGTTAACTACCGGTTTTAGCCTTGCTAATTCTCCAGGCCATTTCATTTTTTACCCACTCCTCTTCCCCTTTTTGAGAGGGTTTACTTCCTTTGAAGCCCAATAGAGGGCTAAACCACTTAAAATAATATTGATACTACCGGACAATGCCCAAAACTTTACCCCTTGTAATATCCCTGTAAAGGGATACTTACCACCACTTATAGCTTTAAAAACCTCCCCTACTTCTGGGTATAAAAATTCTGCAATACTCCCTGGATTTAGCAAGAGAAAATAAGGGAAAGGTAAGGGTAAATTTCTAACTTGGGTTAACCCCGCTATAATAGTAGTTATAATCACAGTTAAACCTAAGAACATCAAAGCCAAAACATAACTTACAATAACAGCCGGTTGACTTTTTTTGAATTTAGAAGAAAGGAAAGTATAATAACCACCGTAGACAAAGGCGGTATAGAGATAAATAAGGACTAACTTGACCAGTTCTCCCACCGTCACTCCCCCTAGTAAAAACACTAGACCGTATACAGGAAGGGAAGCAAAAATCAATAATACCACATTATTTAAGGCAGAAAATAGTTTTCCACTTATAATGTTCATTGGTGTTAGTTGGGTACAAACTAAAAGATCAAAGGTTTGCCGTTCTTTCTCCGCTGTTATGGAATTGGAGGTGAACCCTGGCACAATAAAGTAAATCATTAAAAACTGGATGATACTCAAAAATATAAATAGATTTCTTCCCACTTCTGATAAATCCACTCCACCATATTGTAAACTCCAATAGGCAGTGGCGAAAAACATCGTCCCTAATCCCCCTAAAATCACCAAGTATATGGCGATTAAGGCAAAGGTCCGCCAATTCCTCATTTTCAGCCGGGATTCATTTGTCAGTATAGGGTTTACTCTAACCTTCACCGCCATTCACCTCCGTAAGCTCCATAAAGATCTCCTCAAGATTTTGCCTTTGAGGGTTAAAGGAAAGAACTAAAAACTTCTCCGCCATCTCTTTAAGTAGCACAGCCATTTCCCTTTCATCTCCAGAAAATGTCACTTCAAAATCTCCTAAGTTGTTGATATCTACATTGACAACTTTATGTTGTTCTAATAACCACAATTTAGCCCTCTCTAAATCTTCTAAAACTTTAATCTGAACTAAAGTGTTTCCTTGAACTTGGGATAGGACCTTATCCATAGGACCGATAATTGGCATTTTACCATCGACAATAATTCCTACATGGGTACAAAGTTGGGATAACTCTAGTAGGATGTGGGAACTGATGATAATTGTTTTCCCCATTTTTTGTAACTCTTTTAAGATATTCCTTAACTCCACCCTGGCCCTAGGATCTAAACCAGATGCCGGTTCATCGAGGATCAATACCTCTGGCTGGTGGATTAAAGTCCGGGCTAAACACAACCGCTGTTTCATCCCCCGGGAGAGGTTATTGACAAAATCATCCCTCTTATGGCCAAGGCCCACCAATTCCAATAAATCAGGGATAACTTTCCGGACATCTATCAGATTCAAACCATAGGCTTCCCCATAAAACTCTAAGTATTCTGAAACCCTTAAATCGTCGTAAACACCGAAAAAGTCCGGCATATATCCCAACATCTTCCGGGATTCCTTAATATCTTTATAAAGGTCTTGCCCTCCTAAAAAAATGTTCCCCGATGTTTTGGTGAGAAGGGTAGCCATTATCCTCATAGTTGTAGTCTTCCCCGCTCCATTGGGTCCAATCAAACCAAAAATACTGCCCTTTTCTATTTCAAAACTAATATCATTTACTGCTGTGAAATTTCCGTAGTTTTTAACTAAATTCTCTATTTTAAACATTACTGGCCACCTCCCACTACCGACAACTTAAAGGAATGGGGATTAATATCTACACTTGCCCCTTGACTAACTAAAAGTTTAACTTTAACTACATTTCCTAATAAATAATTTTCCGCCTTTCCCAGGTTGACCATACCTCCTAAAGATAATTCCTTCCATTCTCCCTGAATATCTAATATTTGTAATTTGACATTACCATAATGGTAAAGTTCCGTAGATAGAACTAAACCATTACCACTGTAATCTAATCCAGAAGGTAAGGTGAAAACCACTTCAACCTCTCCATCTCCTCGAACAAAATGGGCATTTCCCCATTTGGTATAGTCAGCAGCTTTGACTTTAGTTACCACTCCCGGGAGATTCCGGATACCGGTTATTTCCCGATAATCCACATTGATGGCATTTTGGTATAACAGATAAATATTTAACCCTTCTGTTCCTTTAGATTGGCGAATAGTAACAGGAGATAAGGTATCTTCAAAGGCAATAAAGGTAACCATCCCTTCCGCTAATCTTTCCCCTATCTCTGAGAACATCCACCTATTAGGACTGTTATACCTTTGGAATAAAAAGTTGTAATCGATATTTCTCGTACCTGAAGTTAAAGTATAACTCTTCTTTTCTCCCCCTTTTATCTCCCCTAAGGAATGCCACTCTCCTCCAATTTGGATAAAGGAGGCAAAATAGTCAGCTTCTGATTTATTTTCCACCACCACTTCTTTTTTATAGTGAAATATATCTACTGAAACCACAGGAGCTTTTTTATTAACTACCTTTGTCACATGGACCCTCTGATTAGACCAGATCCTTCCCTCCGATAAATCAAAGTACTTATTGTTTACTAAGGAAATACCATTAGTTAAAGGGGTTAAAGTCAAACCATCTTCAACCTCCACCCTTTTCTCCCTAGAAGAAGGTAAGAAAATGCTAATATAGCTATCTACAAAGGCTTGATTTTCATCTAGATATTCAATAATACTAACTTGGGTATCGACGATTTCTTTACTCCGCCCTGTACTTCCGATAATAAACAAAGAGGTGGTAAAGAAAATGGCAAGTAAAGGAACAGTCAACCAACCGAAATCCCACTTTTTCCACTTTCTCAATAAATAAAAATTAAGGGGCCCGATAACTAAAATATAGATTATTAAACCTAAGGCTAAAAACCCTGGTTTCAAAAAGGTAAGATTAAAATCACCTTTACTAAAAACATTCCTTAAATCCCTAAGTAGCCCTAACCTATAGATATTGTTCTGTAAATGGTTTTCTGAAGTATTAGGTAAAATGTATGACCAAAATCCAGTAAAGAATTGGGGTTTAGTAAACACATTATCTGTTAAAGGAATTGCAGAAAAAATAACAGTACCTCGACCTAAGTCTTTTTTAACCAATATAGGGAGTCCATCATGCTCTAACAATACATCACCTAAAGGTTCTCCCTTTAAGTACAATACCTCCTCTGTAACGTCAAAGAGGTCTATTTCTTTTATCTCACTACCGGTAACCCTATAGGGCAGGAAATCAAAACCGGTATTATTAGCACCTATTACCAAGGTACCTCCCCTTTTAACCCAAAGCTCAATATTTTCCTTGTGGGCACCGGTTAAATTAAAATCTTTCGAATCATCGATAACAATCATTGAGAAATTCTGTAAAGGTAAAAAGTTATTAAAATCCTCCCCTTTTAAAGTTACCAGACTTTCTCTTCCTAAGGTTTTTAATAAATTATACCTTTCTACCCTAGAACCTATAATCCCCACCTTTTCAGTACTAGGGTTCCACATAACAGATAGATTTCTCTTAGTAACCTCTCTCCCCCTAGAATCTACAACCTGTATAACCACATCGTTGTATGAGCTGTCTAAAAAATTAGGAGGAAGGGAAAAGTCTAAGGTTACTTTTTTCCCACTTTGGATAAAAACCTCTTGGATAACTTTACTTCGGTAGTCCAGGATGACACTACCGGCAAAATCCCTATCTCCTTTATTAGTTATAGTTACTTCTATTTTGTTCCACCGTTCATAAATGATAGGCTCATTAACAAAGTTAGTCACTACTTTTAACTCTAAATCGGCAGCATATACCCGTTCTATTCCTATAAAGGAAAGGAGCATACAAACTACAATTATATAAAAGATTACCTTTTTCAAGTAAATTCCCCCTTAAGCTTTCTACTTTTAGTGTATAACAAAAAATGTAAAAAAGCTATGAATTTTTTATTAAGTTTTGAAAAAGAAAAGACAAAGTCTTGTAGAAGTGGACTTTATCTTTTAACTAACCTACTATGATAATTAATAAATATCTATATCTACAATCGGTGGCAATTTAATATCACCTAAAACCTGTAAGATAAGTTTTCCATTACCACCAATTTCTCTAATAGAACCCCTTTCCATTATAAAATCATGGGATGTTTTAATTAAAATATTGCCACTATGGTTTGCTTTATGTTTTAAAAGTAAGTGGGAGTCTGTCAAAGCTATAGTTCTATTTCCAGCTAAAAAATTATCCCTTTGGGTATCTAAAATAATGTCAGAGGCAATAATTTGGGTCTCCCAAATATTTATCCTCCCTTTAGGGGCTAAGGTTAACCTACCTCCCCCATTTATTCCATTATTTTTTTGAATATTGATATTTCCCCTACCTTCTGTTGTGATTATAACATCTCCCTCTGTCTTTATTGCTATATCTTCTCCAATTCTTTCATGAAAAGTTATACTTCCCTCTCTACTGTTAATTGTTATATCTGTGGAATTTAATCCAACAATTTTTCCAGCAAAATGGATACTTTTACAAACATTCCAGTTAATCCTTTGATCTCCAGTTAATTCTAGTTGAATATTTCTAGGAAAATAAAGGGAGCCTCCTTCTAAAGGTATAAGGTTTAAATCCTCATCGTAAATTCCTCGTGCGGTATCTAAATCATATAGTTGTTCTAAATTTAACCTTACATCTGTTCCTTCATCATAAACCCCATTGCCATTTAAATCGACCCAAGGAAAGTGTCCATCTTTCCAATCATTTCCCCTAATATATATAGTTTGACTAGATATCTCTCTACCCCGTAAACCAAAGGCATCAACGGGAACTACTGTAAAAATCGCAAACCGGTTAGGATAATTTTTATAGTTCGAAAAAATTTTTCCTGTACTAACTAAAGTATAATCTTGGGGAAATTGGGGATCTACTATCCCTTCCCTAGAAACATACCATTGGTAGAGGGATAAATAGTAGGGATTATCTCCTTCTTCTACCTGATAAAAACCTTCAATTAAAGGATTTTTATCAATATCTGCAGTAAAATTGTTAGGGTCTGTGCTGATTTGAATATTTACCCCTTTAGCTACAGGGGGATTCTTTTTCCTTCTAAGGGTTAACTGCCTTGAAATATAAAATGTAATGGAACTGTTATTTTTTAAATTAACTTCCCCTTTAGATAGAGAAACCTTTTTACCAAATAATTCTATTTCCTCTTTTTCTAAACTAGGATTTTCTTCTAGAGTCCTCCTTTTAATTTCTGTAATTTCCCTTTCAATCTCCCCTTGTATTTCAAAGGCTTTTTCTGTCAAAGTCTTCCCTTCCTGCAGTGTTATAAGCTGGCTGTAAAAGGCAGGAATAGCAGCTAAAATTACAATACTCAAAATCAATATCGCTATTATTACTTCTAATAGGGTAAAACCTTTTTTCCCCATCTTCTTTCCCTCCATCTAAGGGCCAAAGATATGCCATTGTTCCCTGATAATAATATTGATAATTTCTTCAAAAACGACCTCTAATTCTATAGCATCACCGGCTTCATAATAACTGCCACCACATAGCTCTGCAATCCTTTTTGACCTATCAATTTCATTTCTTACTGCGGAAAAACCTATTACAAAGGTTTCTATATCTAAACCACCATTGACTATTAAATTTTCTGCAACATGTTCTACATATTTCATGTTGTTATCTACATTAATTTCTGGTTCTAACATCCCAGTCCCTATTATTTGATTACCATATATTTGAAATGGAACAATGTTCCAAAGTGGCTCACTTACCCAACCTGGGGAGTCAGTAAAACTATGATTATTACTAAAATTACTGGTAGATCTTACATATATTTGACCTCCAGACCGACTTCTACTATTAGTTACCCGTAAAAAGACATTTTCGTCAACATTGCCATCAGCTAAAAGAAAATGGTTAGGGTTTTGGAAATTTTGGGTACGGGTAGACCAATAATTGTTATAACCAGGCCACTGTCTAATTCTAACGGAATCATTTTGAGGTATTACACTGGAAAAAGTGGGATTACCATCAACCAGTAAAATCATGTAATTACTAATATTCCTGCCAGTATTTAGATGGTTAAAGTTCTTTAACTGATAATAAGCCCTTCTCATTCCGTCTCCTGTATTAGTTCCACCAAAGGCAATTAATCCATTTATTTGATTTATAAGGATTTGTTTTTGCTGAGGATCTGCTGGACGGTAGAAATTCCCTGGATTATTTGCTGAGGTTGAGAAGGGAATTAAACTAATATAAAGGTTTTCCATTGTAGAGAAATTTTCAATCAGTTTTTTTGCTTCTTCTTTTAAAATGTCTATCCGCCTGTTAGGATAATTGGCATTTCTACCCCACATATCCCAAGCCATACTTCCAGAGACATCAAGGACCATAGTGATAGCTACCAAATCTGTGGTTTCTTCAATTATATTAATTTCCGGTGTTGGTCGCTCATCGTCACGATATGCTATAACGGTAGCAAAGGAAAAATCATCACCTCTATCTACTACCTGCAAAGAATTTAAGGCTTCTAATTGGGTATTTATAACTACTTTTTGTTTTGGATTATTTTGTAAATATCCCTCTAATGTAAAGTTTATTAAATTCCCTTCCCCTTCCTCTTTTCGAAAATAGAGGTTGTAGATTATATTATCCTTTTTTTCAACAACTGGAATTTTAAAATGTTTGTATCTACCTGTGGTGCTATCCTTTGCCCAAAGGTAATGGACTATTTCGCTCCGATCTTCTCCTACAGTAAAATAACTCCAACCTTCCCTTAAATCATTATGATTAAAATTTTCTTCCTTTAAGGTAAAGATAGCTGTTGCATTTCTAACTTGACTATTTACTAATTGTGCAGCCCTTCTCATATCTGATTGTAAGTTAAATTCATCTAAGACTAAATTTTGAGATTTTAAAGTAAAGTTTATCGCCGGGTAAGCCATTAATAAGACTAAACTGAAAATCCCTATTGCTAGGATAAGTTCAATTAGGGTAAATCCTTTATTTTTCACACCTTTCACCCCCTTAATTTATCCATCGCTGATTTTCCGGATTCTCTTTTTCAAACTCCAGTATAACTTTATTTTCTATCCCGGTATTTTTATAACTACCTATCCCCTGAATTACAACCCAATCCCTGTTACCCCTCTTTATTTGCCATACTTCTACTACCACTTTACCATCGGCTAATTCTATGGTCTCTGGTCCTAATTTACCTAGATTGTCTAAGTTTTCCAACAACTGACCATTGTCAGCCCATAAAGCCTCATAAGCAATTTCTATTCCCGACCGGGCTAGGTAATGGGCTTTTAAATAATTTTCTTGATATTTTACCATCATAATATTGTTGGAGGTTATATTATATATAGATAAAGAGATAATTGCTATCACCAGCACCGCTATAATAACCAAAGGCAATGCCGCCCCTTTATCCTTTAAAAGATCCATCTAAATCACATCCCTTCTAAAATTAAATCTACTTACCAATAATGATAAGCACATTTAATTTTAGGGAAGGTTTGCCCTTCCCTAAGGTGTTTGGTTATTGTGCTGGACGTACTTCAACTTTAATGTTTACAGCTTGATTTGCATTTGTAACAGTATTACCGTCATCATCAAGACCTATTATTTCCCAATGTGTTTTACCTGTTTGTTGTGGTTCATTTAGTTCTACGAGTTTTTCAAGTTCAGATATACCTATATCATTATTTTCTCTATCCTTAGGTGCTCCTGTACTCCCCCATTTAGCATCATTACCATCAAATTCTATAGTCTTCCCAACAAACTCACTTAACGAAATATTCTCACTAGCTGCCAATAGCTTAATTGCATTTTCGATACTTTTTGCAGTAGCTTCATCGGCTCTTACCTTAGCCCTATCAGTGAAACCAGTTAACCTAGGAACTGCGATTAGAGCTAAAATTCCGATAATAGCGATTACGATAATTAGCTCCATTAAAGTAAAACCTTTTTTGTTGTTTAAGTGTTTGTAAAAAAATCTTAACATTTTACTCTTCCTCCTTTTGTTTTTTCTTTTCTCCTATTAATACTTTCGACCTATTTCCCTAAAATCCTGCTGGGCTTAATAATTTTTTAGAAAAATGAAAAGTATAAGAAAATGAGTCTTTCTCCTAAAAAGTATGCGACTATTGTACCTAAAGACAAATAGGGACCAAAGGGTATTGCTTTTTTTCTACTTTCTCCTTTAAGTAAAAGAAAGGTTCCTATTACTCCTCCTATAAAGAAGGCTAGTAAAACTGCTACAATCCCTTTAGCTATACCTAAATAAAGTCCTAATGTAAAGGCTAGCTTGATGTCACCTCCCCCCATACCCCCTTTTGAAACTACTGCTATTAGGAAAAAAGCAGTAAAGAACAGTATTGCAGAAAGGAAATGGCTATAAAGACCTTTGTATAACAGATAAGGGAAATAGGCTAGGATAAGGTATATATTGAATAGATCCGGAATTGTCATTGTCCGGAGATCTATTACAGTTATTGCAACTAATACCATAAACAAATTATAGTAGATAATACCTTCAATCCAACTTGTCGAAAAATTAAAGGTTATTAAGGCTAAAATACCTCCTAAAAGCTCTATTAAAGGGTAAATTGGCGATATTTTTTCTCCACAATTAAAACAGCTACCCTTGGTCAAGAAATAACCTATAACAGGTATTAGGTAAAGGATGGGAATCCTTTTTTTACAGTTAGGACAACTGGAAGGGGGATAAATAATTGACTGCCCTTCAGGTATCCTATAGATACAAACATTTAGAAAACTTCCTATACAAGTTCCTAATAAAAATAAGAATAGATTATACATTTTTCCTCCCCTAGTAAAACTTCTCTCCGTAAACTCTTAATGTCAAATTTACAGAACCTAAGTTTTTGTCACCACTAAAATTATAATTTTCTATCTGAACAATCCTTTCATTTCCCTCAATCCCTTGTAGTAAATTATAAACAGAGTTATAGTCACCTCTAAATGTTAAATTTAACTGTAAATAACTAGGCTGACCGTTGACTATTTGCATCTGAATATTAGGTTCATCTATTCCATTAGCTTGGAAAATATTCTCTATCCACAAAAGAACTTCCGGTATATAACCTTCTTCCGGTAATCTTTTCCTTAAATCTTCTAGCTGATAATCCCCATAATTTGTTTTTAAGGAATTGTAACGGACTAAATGAAGGTTTAAATTACTTTCTTTCATCTCCAAAGTTTCTAATTTGCTTTGATACTCTTCTCTTTTGTTAAGGGTAGCCGTTATAACATAATTATAGAGAACATATACGACAATTAGAGAAAATAAGATCAGTAACATCTTTTTTTCCCTTTCATTTAATTTGTTCAAGATCTCTTTCATGGGCTTACCCTCCATCCTTCAATTTGGACACTAAAGAAATATTTATCATTAGAGTAGTTTAAACCTGATAAAGCTGGTCTCCCGCCAAACTCCCAATTATATAAATTATCGAGGAATGTAGAAATAACTGATAGATTTTCCCCTTCAGCTTGAATACTAATAACCATTTCTCTGATGTTAAATGATGTCAACTCAACTCCTACCGGCGTAGCCTCCTCTAAAGTATCTAAAATATAGGTAAAGTTTACAGAACTTTCCTCTAATTGTTCAATGTTTTTTACTAGGTTTTCTATAACTAATAAACTATTTAATTCAGTATCTACTGAAGCTAGTTTCTTTTGTAAAATCTCTATATTCCCTTCTTTTTCCCTTATTAAGGCTTTAGTTTCCCATATATCTATACTTACAGACAACACCCATAGCAAAAGGATAAAGACTAAAAGAACCGGTAAAAACAACTTAAAAAAACTTTGGGGACTAAATGAAGGTTTTGGGCGATATTCAACTGGCAATAAATTTATATTATTCATTTAGTATCCCTCCATTTAGTAAGCCCTTTGGCTATAACCGTCCTTTCTTGGATAACTTCAGGTTTTATATCGGTTAAATCTTTCAATATCTCCTTTAAACCATAAATATTATTGTTACCACCTATTAAATAAACTGAATGAAAATTGACATCATCTTGATTACCAAAGCGATATCTATAATAATCTAAAGAACGTTCTAATTCCCTTTGAAAATCGTAATTAATTCCTTTAAATAACATCGGTTCAATATTATTATTTATCCTTTCTACAGAAGCTTCCTTTGGTGAAATTCCTAAAGAGGCAGCGATTATTCTATCATAGTCTTCTCCGCCAATTTTAATAGTTCTAGTGAAATTGAAGATTCCATTTCGATAAATATGTATTTTAGTTGTCACTTTACCTACATCTATTATTAACTGATATCCAGAATCTTTCCCTTCTAGTAGTTCCCTTCCTAAAGCTATAGAAGGTAAATCTATTGCTACTAATTTTAATCCCGAATCATTTACCCCTTTAACATATGGCAAAATATCACTTCTTTTAAGGGCTATAAATAAAATTTCTGTTTTAGTTGCTCTTTTATCTAACTGAATAAAGTCAAAAATTCCTTCACCTTTAGGAAAGGGCATTATATCTTCCCCTTCTAATTTTAAAAACTCCCTAACCTCTTTTTCTGACATTGCTGGCAAAGTCATTTCTTTAACAAAAACACTAGGTCCGTTATAACTTACTACCGTTGGTCTTCCCTTTAACTTTTTTTCTAAAACAAAACTACTAAGGACTTTAACTAAATTAGAAAGGTTAATTATTTCTCCATTTTCAATGGTATTTTCAGGAGTCTCCAATTCATATACTAAATCTTTATAAGCAATTTTTATTAAACCACTACCGATATCTAAACCAAGGTAATTTTCTCTCAAAAAAAACCCCCCTTTTTTTACATATGTTGCATAATATCAAACATTGGCAACAACATTGCAATAACTATTAACCCTACCATCAAAGCGACAAAAACAATCATTATCGGTTCGATTAAAGAAGCTATTCTCTGGGTTGAATATTTAACATCTTCTTCATAAAAAACTCCTATCTTTTCTAGCATTTCATCTAAATTCCCTGTTTCCTCTCCAACGGATAACATTTGATGGGTTAGTGGATCTATAAACTTACTCCTACTAAACTCTTGGGATAAAGTGCCACCTTCTTGAATACCAACTAAAGCATCAAGGATTTCTTCACCAAAATAAGTGTTTTCTACAGCCTTTGCCACCAATTGCAATGAAGTCACAATACCAGTATTACTCTTGGTTAACACACCTAAGGTTCTACAAAACCTAGCTACAGCAATTTTTTTCAGAAGGTTTCCAAATAAAGGAATTTGAGTTTTCTTATAATCCCACCAAAGCCTCACTTGCTCTTTCTTTAATAAGAAATTAATACCAGTATAAATAGCAAAAACAACTATTAATAATAATATGATATTTTTTGATACAAATTCCGATAAATTGATTAACATCATCGTTATTTTAGGAAGTTTATCTCCAGCTCCTAAATCCTCAAACATTGCCACAAAGTTTGGAACAATAAAAATCAACATTAAAACCATTGCTATTAAAGAAAATCCCGCAATAAACCCTGGATAAGTAAATGCTGATTTAACCTTTTCCTTTAGTTCCCTTTCTCCTTCAAAATAAAGGGCCAGCCGTTTTAACACTTCATCCAATACTCCCCCTGTTTCCCCGGCTTCAACTAAACTTATAAAAATTTGGGGGAAAATATACTGTTTTTTTACACTTTCTGTTAAAGTTGAACCATTTTCTAATTCTTTTACAATATCTATTAAAGCAGTTTTTAAAACTTTATTAGTTGTTTGCTCTGAAATAATATCTAAAGCTTTAGTTATAGTAATACCTGCTTTTACCATTGTCGATAATTGATTACACAATAATGATAAATCCTTAGGGGAAACATTTTTTCTTACAAAAGTAATACTCCTTTGTATCCTCGCCCTCTTTAAGTGTAAGACGTAGAGTTTTTGTTCCCTAAGTAAATATAAAGCTCTTTTTTGATCTTCTGCCTCAATTTGCCCTTTAACAGTTTCCCCCGCTAAGTTTTTAGCTATATATTGAAACTGCACATCGATCACCTACTAACTTCACAGTATTCTCTAAAGGTTTCTTCACTGATTATACCGGCAATTTTTAAATTCTTTAATGATTGTTCCATAGAAATCATCCCCAATTTAGACCCCGTTTCAATAACTGAATTCAATTGATAAGTTTTATTTTCCCTAATTAAATTCTGTACTGCAGTATTGGCTTTCAACACCTCTACTGCCACCGTCCTCTTACCATCTATAGTGGGTAGAAGTTGTTGGGCTACTACCCCTTGTAAAGTTTCTGCCAGTTGAGTTCTAATTTGATTTTGTTGTGTTCCTGGAAAAACATCGATTATCCTATCGATTGTTTTAGCGGCACTTACTGTATGTAAAGTAGCAAAAACCAAATGCCCTGTCTCAGCAGCAGTAATAGCAGTTTGAATTGTTTCAAAATCCCGCATTTCACCAACTAAAATCACATCGGGGTCTTGCCTCATAGCTGCCTTTAACCCTTCATTAAAACTAGAGGTATCTTTACCGATCTCCCTCTGATTAACAATGGCCCTTTTATTGCTATGGATAAACTCTATAGGATCTTCTAAGGTAATTATATGGCAAGGCTTTTCAGTGTTGATAATATCTAAAAGGGCAGCTAATGTAGTAGATTTACCACTTCCCGTCGGTCCTGTAACCAACACCAAACCTTTTTTCAGTTTAGTGAAACTTAGTATAGAATCAGGAAGACCTAAGGTCCTCCAAGATGGAATAGTATTAGGGATAATTCTAGCAACTATAGAAAAATAACCCCTTTGTTTAAAGACATTGACCCTAAAGCGATTAACACCGGGAAGTTCAAAGGAAAAATCCCTTTCAGTAAAGTTTTTTAAATCCCCTTTATACCCAGATTTTTCTAATAAAGTAGTAGCATATTCTTCCAAAACTTCAGGGGTTAAAAGTTCTGGACTTACAATATGAAGTTTTCCATTTATTCTATAAATAACAGGGCTATTGATAGTTAGATGAATATCCGATGCTTCAAATTTTGCAGCATTGGTAAAAATTTTAAAGATCATTAAAAATCCTCCCCATAGGCAACCTTCAGTACTTCCTCTTCTGTGGTTACCCCTTGTTTAACTTTGACTAGACCATCCTGATAAAGGGTTATCATCCCTTTACTTATAGCTAAATCCTTTAGTTGTTTACTACTAGCCCCTGCCATTACCCCTTTTCTGATTTCATCATCTAATACTAAAACTTCATGGATAGCAGCCCTACCTTTATATCCTGTATTGTTACATTGACCGCAACCAGTTCCCCTACAAGAAGAACAGATTTTTCTAACTAAACGCTGAGCCATTACTCCATTGATTGCCGAAGCCACTAAAAATGGTGGTAACCCCATATCTACTAAGCGGTTCAGCGCTCCTGGGGCGTCATTGGTATGGAGGGTAGAAAGTACCATATGGCCAGTTAGGGCAGCCCTTATAGCAATTTCAGCGGTTTCTTTATCCCTTATTTCCCCTACCATGACAATATCCGGATCTTGTCTCAAAATAGAACGGAGTCCTTCTGCAAAATTGAGACCTATTTTAGGCATTACATTAACTTGATTTATTCCTTCTAGGCGATACTCCACCGGATCTTCTATAGTAACAATATTTTTTTCCCGGGAATTGAAATGGCTAAGAAGAGAGTAAAGGGTAGTAGTTTTTCCACAGCCCGTTGGTCCAGTAACTAAAAATATACCATTAGGTTTAGCTATTATCTCTTTAAATTTAGTAAAGTTCCCTTCCTCCATCCCCAATTTATTTATATCTAAAATTAAAGAAGAGGTGTCTAGGATCCTCAAAACCATTTTTTCTCCATAAATGGTTGGTAAAGTAGAAACCCTGACATCTACTTCTCTACCGTTAATAGTTGTTTGAAAGCGATTGTCTTGAGGAAGCCTTCTTTCTGCGATATCCATATTGGCCATAATCTTTAACCTAGAGACAATAACTGCATGGGTATGTTTTGGGGATTTCATAATATCGTGGAGTATTCCATCTATTCTAAACCTGATGACTAACTTATCTTTGGCAGGTTCGATGTGAATATCACTAGCTCCATCTCTGATAGCTTGTTCAATGATGGAGTTAACTACCCGGACAATGGGAGCATCATCGACCATTTCCTTTAATTTTTCTATTGCTTCCATGTCCTTTTCAATATCTTTGTTTTCTTCTAGGTTTTTAATAACTTTATCTACCGATTCTTTAATTCCATAATGATGGTCTATTGCCCTTTGGATTTCGTCGGGGGTAGCTATTACCGGTTCAATTTCAAAGCCAGTTGTTCTGGATATTTCATCGATAGCCACCACATCTAAGGGGTCGACCATAGCTAAAGTCAACCTATTTCCTTGTAATTTTAGGGGTACTACTGAAAACCTTTTTGCCGTATCAGCATTTATTAAGTTAATAACTTTTTCATCTAAAGCAAATTTATATAAATTTACATGGGGGATTCCTAACTGAAATTCCAAAACCTCTATAAGTTGGTCATAGGTAAGAAGGCCTAACTGGACTAAGGCATCCCCTAATCTCTTACCATTTTGTTTTTGATAATTTAGAGCTTCTGATAACTGTTCCCCTGTTATTATCCCGTTTTCTACCAATAAATCCCCAAGTCTTTTCCTTTTCATCTCTCTCTCCCTTTCTCCCATAGGACTTAAGTACCGTATATATCATGATATAATTTTAGCAGTAACTAAGAAAAAAATAAATAGGTAGAAGAGGAAAATGTTGTAATTTTTTAAAATTTATCTTTTGTTGATAGATAGTAATAAATAACAGGAAGGACAAATAGGGTAAGAAAGGTGGAAATTAATAAACCACCAATTACCACTATAGCCATAGGAGCTTGCATCTCTGCCCCATCACCTAGCCCTAGTGCTAAAGGTATAAGGGCTAAAATAGTTGTTAGAGCTGTCATTAAAATAGGTCTTAAACGGACAGAGCCTCCCTTTATTATTGCCTCCTCTTTTTTAAATCCTTGCTCCCTTAATTTATTTATATAGTCTACCAAGACAATTCCATTATTAACTACTATCCCTGTCAACACGATAATTCCGATAAAAGCTGTAATCCCTAGAGCTTTACCGGTGAGGACTAAGCCTCCTATTACCCCAATCCCAGCAAAGGGAATAGTAAAGATAATTATAAAGGGATTTAAAAGGGATTCGAACTGGGCAGCCATTATCATGTAAACTAAAAATAAAGCTAAAATAAAGGCTAAATTCAGTCCTTGAAACCCTTCCTCCATCAACTGTGAAGCACCTCCATAAGTTGTACTATACCCTTCTGGTAAATTTAGGTCAGAAATAACTTTATCTACCTCTTTTTGGATTGTACCTAAATCTCCTTTGGTAATTTTCCCTTGGATAATAGAGGTTACTTGACCATTTTCCCGATAAATTGTCCTTGGACCATAAGCCTCCCTTATTTCCGCTACCTCTCCTAAAGCAACTCTGCCCCCCATGGGAGTAGTTAATTGGAGGTTTTTTAAGTTATCAAAATCTTCCACACTTACTTTCTTTCCTTCTTCTTTTTCTTTATTGTAAACCAACTTGATTGCAACCCTTTTACCATCTTCATAGAGATAACCAATCCTTTCCCCTGCCAACTGAGTTTTAATGTTTTGTGCTATAGAAGCAGTTGTTAACTGATAAAGGGCTTGCTTGTTTCGATCTAAAAGTACTTGTACCTCTGGTTTAACTCCTTCAATATTACTCCTTATTTCTTCTAAATTTTCCACTTTTTCTAATGCCTTCATAATATCTTCAGTCAGCTTTTGAACCCCTTCTAAGTTAGGACCATGGATAATCATCTGTAATTCACTACTTCCCATCATATCCCTAAATTCATTTTGTTGGGCAAAGGTTAAAGTCCCATTTATATCCGTTAAATTTTCCCTAATTTTACTAATAAACTCTTTCGTAGCACCCCTCTCCTTTAAAAGAACACTAATTTCCGCCCTATCTGTCCTTGGTATACCCGTTATTCCCCCTCTAGAACCTACCCTTGTTGATATAACTTCAATCTCTTCATATTCTTCCAATATCCTTTCAATCTTTTTAGCCTCCTCATTAGTTATATCTAAATTTGTCCCCTCTTCCATGGTTAAATTGATTATAAAACTGCCTTCATCAATTTCCGGAATAAATTCACGGCCTAATTTAGGATATTGGGATAAGGCTAGAATAAAAATAGCAACTGTTAAAAATAACGTAATACCTTTATATGTCATAGGATAAGAAAGTAGAACTTGGTAAATTCCCCAAACTCTAAATTGGGGAATTTTCCTCTGATACTTTAACAAAAGGAAAGATAGCATAGGAATTACTGTCAAAGCAACTAAAAGGGAAGCCAACAAGGAAAAACTGACAGTTAAAGCTAATTCCCCGAATAATTCACCTGTTAGACCACCAACAAAAACCACTGGTAAGAATACCACCATAGTGGTGAAAGTAGAAGCTGTAATAGCCATTGCAACTTCATCTACCCCCTTCTTAGTAGCCTCAGACAATTCCTCCCCTTGTTGAAGATGGCGATAAATATTCTCTATTACCACAATAGAATTATCTACCAACATACCAACACCTAATGCTAATCCCCCTAAAGTCATAAGGTTTAATGTTAACCCTGTAAAATACATCAAAATAAAGGTAGATATTAAAGAAAAGGGTATAGATATGGTTATAACAATGGTACTTAATATACTCTTTAAAAAAACTAAAAGAATTATCAAAGCTAAAAAGGCACCTATAATTAAGTTCTGGACTATTCCATTAATGGATTTTTGAACTATTTCTCCTTGATTTAAAGTTACAGTAAAATTGTAGTCCCCTGCCTTTTCCATTTTATTTATCATTTCCAAAACCCTTTGGGTTACCTGAACTAAATTACTGTCCCCTTCCCTTTGGATAGTGATATTAATTCCATCTAATCCATTGGTTCTACTTAAACTATCTAAAGGTCCATATGTTTCTTCAATTTCAACTACATCTTTTAAGTAAATAGGTATTAATACTTCCCCCCATTCCATCCCTACCACAATATTTTCCAAGTCTTCTAAGTTTCTAAATTTCCCCATTACCCTAACAGGCAATATTTTATCTCCTTTACTGACTTTATGGGCTGGTAAGTTGAAATTATTTAAATTAATCAAACCAGCCAAAACTTTAGAGTTTAAACCGTATTTTTGTAATTTTTCCTCATCGATAATGAAATTGATTTCCTTTTCCGGACCACCTGTTACTTCCACCGATGCTACCCCGGGAATGGAATCTAGTTTAGGTGCAACTTCCTTTTCTACATATCTTTGTAGTTCCCTTAAAGGTTTTTCTCCTGTTACTGTTATTTGTAAAACCGGCATCCTTGTAGGGTCAAATTTAACTACCATAGGTTTTGATGCATCATCGGGTAGTTGTAGAAATTCTAATCTGTCTTTAATTTCTTCTCTAACAGCATCTAAATTTACTCCCCAATTAAATTCCAAAATTATGATAGAAGTTCCTTCAGCAGATCTAGAGGAAATTTTTTTAAGGCCACTGGCAGTACCTACTACCTGCTCTAAAGGTTCTGTGATTAAAGTTGCCACTTCGCCAGGGGCAGCATTGGGCAAACTGGTAATTACCCCTAAGATAGGGGGAGAAATTTTAGGCAAAAGATCCATCTGTAAATTAGTTAAAGATACTAAACCTAATAGCAAGACAAAGGCCATTAACATTAAAATTGCCACCGGTCTTTTTATAGCTAAGGAACCAAAGGTCATCTCTGAACCCCTCCTAATACAAAAATTAAAGTCTTCTCCTTAGATTTAGGAAAAGACTTAGTCTAAATTTAGTATTTCCAGAAGTTCAGCGATTATCCTTGGTAAATCTCTATCAGAATTTACTGTGATATCTCCATATCTCTGGTAAAGGACTTCCCTTCTTCCAAAAAATTCTTGTATGTAAAGGATATCTTTATTTTTTAATAAAGGTCGATCATTTTTTTCCAACCTAGATAAAAGGGTTTCTAGTGGACATTTTAACCAAACTATTTCCCCGAAACTTTTAAGGAGCTGCATATTGCTTTCCCTTTCCACAACTCCTCCCCCACAGTCAATTATCCCTTCCCCCTTTTCTACCACTTCTTTTATTATTCCACTTTCCAACTGTCTAAAGTATTCTTCTCCGTATCTTTCAAATATCTCGGGGATACTGATACCGGCTTTATCTTCCACCATTTGATCAATACTATATAGGGGCAGAGAGGTAGTCTGGGCTAATAATTTCCCTACAGTAGTTTTACCACTGCCACTAAAACCTATAAGTACTAACCTTTTAATGGCGGGGACTCCTTTTAACCTTTTCCATAGCATCAGTAATAGCCCCTAAGATATCCACTGCAGTTTGTGCATTGAAGGCTTGAGCTTTAGAAAAAATTTCCCCTTGCTGAGAAACTACGTATTTAGGTGGTAAATTATTTAAAGCAATAGCCATCATATCTAGTTTACATTGTTCACAATCACAGACACTGCTATTTTTCAAAAGCTCTTCCAGTTTTTCTCTAACTAATACTTCATTGTAATTAATTAATTTCATTTTTCTCCATCCTTCCCATTGGTTTTTCCTGTCTTTTACCAGTATATAGATCAACTTCTAATATCCTATTATACAAGGGATGCTGATTTTCTTCAAATACCGTTAACTTTGAACCTTCAACTTTATAGGTGACTTTGGCGTTTCTCCTAGTAAGGGCGGCGGATAAACCATCGATGATCTTAAACATTCTCAAAAGGGGAAGTAAATGGCTAGGAAATTCTTTAGGAAGCATATCTTCTGAGTGGTGATGATAGCGGATGATATTAACTATATCATCACTTTTACCATAAAATTTGCTGGCTAAATCAGCGCTCCGGGCTGCATGGTAAATACCTTCTTCAAAAACTTCTTCTGGTGAAACTTTATCCCCTATCTTTAAAGTTGGTTGAGATTTGCCTAAATCGTGGAATATTATAGCTTCTACTAAAGTATCTTTATCTATGCCTATTAACTTCATTAACCCCATCTCATTGAAATCTGCGGCAACTTTAAGGCAGTTAACTACATGGAGATAACCTCCACCTTCTATAATTTCTGTAATTGTAATTGTAGATGTTTCTGGATCATAGACATCCCGGTATTCTGGAGTGGTTTTTAATTTATATTCCACCTTTGAGTTAGGAAGGGTTAAAGCAAAGGCTTTATCTAATTCTTCTTTTGTTTTGGAAAGCTGGGTCTGTAAACTTTTAAAATTAGTTATATCGCTAAAGGTTTGTACCACCCCTTCAACGAAATCACTGCCATTTCTCTTTAAAGGAACATAATTAACTAAAAATACCCTACCATCTTGAAGTTTTGTTTCTACACCATACCGGGGCTCCCCTGTACTTATCACTAATTCAGTAATTGAAGGTTGTTTACTTAAATTAACAGCCTTTTTACCTATCCTATCCACAGCCCTTAAACCGGTCAGTTTTTCTGCTGCAGGGTTAAATTCTCTGATAATTAAATCCCTATCTACGACAATCAACCCTTCATTTAAAGATTCGATTATTTGCCTTGCCCTTTTTTCTTTAAAATTTTCTAATTGGATTTTCACTTGTTCCTTCATGTAATTTTTAATTACATCTTTATGACTTAAAACTCCTATAATTTTTTTATTATATGGTGATTCCAGTACCGGCATATAACTAATACCATATTTGACAAAGGTCTTCATACTGTTTTGTAAATCAGTATCAGGATAAACATAGTGGACTTTTTCTATAGGAATCATTACTTCCTTAACTTCTACCCTCAAGTTACCTTCCTTAATCACTACATCCTGGAGTACTGTGTGGGTTACCATTCCTACTAATTGTTGACCTTCTGTAACTACAAAGGCACAGGATTCCTTGCTATTTGACATTTCTCTAATGACATCTAGAAAATATTGATCCGGAGAAACCATTAAAAAAGTTTTTTTAAAGATATCCTTCACCAACATGTCCTTTCTCCTTTCGGTACATTTTCCAATCTATTGATGACATTACCTTTATTATCTAATGTAAGGTCGATAGTATAAACAGCCCATTCATTTTCTACAACGATAAAAATTTTATAATTATTTCCCTGTTTTTCCTTTGAAACATAATAATTTTTGCCATTAAATTCACCACAAAAAACCCCTAATTCTTCATAAATTATGTACTTTTCTTCTAAAGCTAAAGCAAAATTTCTCACACTGTTTTGATAATAAAATAAAGTATTGGCTTCTAACATTCTGTTTAATTGATAAAGGATGGCAGCTATGCTCATCAGTAAAAGAAAAAGAATTGATAATATTAAAATATTAATACTGCCTTTATGATTCACCATGGTACCACCAATCTGTAATGTTTAGAGTTTATTATAAATTCTACAACCAAGTTCTTTTCATTATAAGTAAAGTCCATAAATGTGATGTTTTCTATTACTATATAAACACTTCCATCCCTTCTCCAGTATAATGAGTTATTATTACTGACTTCTAATGTATATTCTTGAGAATTGTTAAACCTTTTGTAAATCAATTTCCTTCCCCGATTGCCGTTATTGGTAAACCTAACTGTACTTTTATCTATCATCCTTCCTTCCCGATAAAACAAATTTGTTATAGTTCTAATTCCATAACTCTGTTGACTTTCTTCAGCCAATCCAAACCATGTCTTATAACTTATAGAGATAGCAGTTAATAGTACTAATAAGATAATACCTATTAGTCCAACAGCTAAAAGGATTTCCAATAATGTATACCCTTTAATTTCCCCCATACTTATAGCCCTCCACCACCAGCTCCCTTTCTTTATTACCCCAAAAATACTTTAATACTACTTTAATTACATAAAAATCTTCTATTTTTTCCACTTCTACCCAGCCACTAATATATTCTCCATCATTAGTGAAGAATCCTGCTAAAGGGATGGTTTTTTCTAAATCTTCAAGATTTTCCCTCTTTATCTCCTCAATTAAATTATTTGCGTAAATTATCCCCTCTAGTTCTATCTGACTATATTTAACTCCTCCTAATGTAACTAAAACTGCACTCCCTACAATTATCGCCAAAGTTGCTGTAAGTAAAGCACCTAGGGAAACACTTAACAAAATTCCCCCACTATTTTCTTTAATCATCTAACATCACCTTTACCCTACCGGTTTTTATAGTAATAGTGATCCTTCTAATTTCTCCATATTTATTGCTTATTGTAATACTGCCAAATCTATCGACATAACCTAAATTACTAATGGTAAAACTTGAATGGACATTGGCAAAAATTCCTCTAATCTCATAATCATCAGGAAGCTTTTGTTCTAAAAGGATAAAATTCCCCCTATATACCAAATACCTTTTATTTTTAGAATCAACAAGGAAAACTAGTGTAACATTATTGGCTATGGCATATTCCTTAGCATAAATAATATCATTGGCTATCATGTGAATATATTGATCTAATAGAATCCTTTCATCCCTTCTTGTACTTAAAGAAATAGAAAGGGTAAAAAAAATTATAATAGTTGTAATCCCTAAGACCATTAGCAGTTCTAACAATGTAAAGCCCCTTTTATCCATAATTGACCTCACATTCTTTGAAATAACTGATAGATTGGTAAAAGCAGGGTAAAGACTACTATAAGTACCATTATACCTACACCTGAAATTATTAGCGGTTCAAATAATTTACTAAAGTATATTAGATGTTTATCCAGTAAACGTTTATAATAATTTTCTACCCTTGAGATTCCTAAGGATAAATCACCCCTTTCTTCTGCTATCTTGATGAAATTGACAACTGTCAAATTTTCAAAGGAAGTTTCTTCAAGGACTTGAAAAAAGGGTTTACCTGAATAGAGTTGAAAAGACAACTTATCTAAATCCCCTTCTAGTGATGTTCTAGGAAATTCCTTCATAATTTCTAAAGATTGAAAAAGGGGAGCACCCCTTTGTAGCAAATTAGCCAGGGTTTTATAAAATAAATACTTATCGACAAAAAAGAATAATTTTCCCATAAAAAGCAATTTATAAATTTTTTTCCTTTTATAAAGGATAAAATTGTAGAGTAATAGGGCAATAGTTAAGATAATCAACAAATAACCTAGATTAAATTTTAGAAAGACTCTTACTACTATGTTTTTTTCTATACCCAAAAGGGAATATATATTGACTACAGAAGGAATAACATATGTAAAGGTAAAAATCATAGTTAAAAAAGCGAAAAAAGTTAATATAAAGGGATAAATTAAACTGTGTATTATTTTACTTTTTAATGTATCTTTTTCTTCCAAAAGATTACACAAATCTAATAAAGCCTCTGGTAAAAAGTTTCCCTGTTCTGCAACCTTTAAAATTTGAGTAATGTATCTATCTTTAAAGCCTGCTATTTCTAATGATTGGGCAAAACTATAGCCTTCCTTAATACTAATTAAACAGTTATTATAAAAGTCGTTATTTTTATTAGATGTTATGATTTCTAAGGCTTGTCCAACGGGTAAATTTCCTTCTAAAAGATAATATAGATCCCATAAAAACTCTTTAATTTCTTTTCCTTTCAACCCTCTCACCCCATAAATTAAAGTCAGTCTAAAATCCGGTAAATCTCTTTCAAATCCGTTAAACCTTCTTTAACTTTTTCCTCTGCCGATTCCTTTAAAGTATCGTAGGTGTCCCAATTAAACTGTCTTTTACCTTGAATTATTTGGGCTTTTACACTTTCGGTGATAGGTAAAATCTCAAAGATTCCTGACCGCTTATAATATCCCGTTTTATTACAGAAACAATTCCCTTGGCAAAGACATTTTAATCTAAAAAGCCTTTGGGCAACGATTCCCTTTAATCCTTCTGCTAATAAATACCTTTCTATTCCCATATCCACTAAACGCAAGATTGCCGATTGACAATTTTCTGTGTGGAGTGTTGATAAAACAATATGACCCGTTAGGGAAGCCCTTACTGCAATTTCCGCCGTTTCTCTATCCCTTATTTCTCCAATTAAAATACCATCAGGGTCTTGCCGTAGCACTGCCCTAAGGGCATTGGGAAAAGTTAAGCCTATTTTAGGATCTATATTTATTTGAGTTACATCTTCTAACTGATATTCTACGGGGTCTTCAATTGTGATAAAGTTCTTTGTACTATCCTTTAAATAATTTAAAGCTGCATATAAAGTGGTGGTTTTACCACTACCGGTAGGCCCAACTACTAATATCATTCCACTTTTTAAGTTCAACATTTTTTCAAAGGCCTTTTGTTGTTTTTTGTTCATTCCTAAGTCTTTAAAAGTTTTTAAAGTAGGGTTTTCTTTAAAAAGTCGTAGTACCATCTTTTCACCATTTATTGTATTAACTGTGGAAATACGGATATCTATTTCATCATCTCCAACCCTATATTTAAAACTACCATCTTGTGGTAGTCGTCTTTGCGAAATATCTAATTTCCCTAAAACTTTTATACTACTAATTATCAGTAACCCTTCTTCCCGGGAAATAAATTCAATATTCTGTAGTAGACCATCAATTCTATATTTTAATCGATATCCACTTTTTTCAGGATGAAAGTGGATATCACTGGCATTATTGAGATATCCCTTTGTAATAATGTCCTTTACCTTTGTAGATATTTCCAAGCCAATCACCCCAAGATGCTAATCTCCTAGTTGATAAAATTCTACATTTTTCTAAATTTTCCTCTTTTATATGACAAAAAACATTCCTTTTATTTTGTGATAGCATGATAACCTGATTCTTTAATAGGCCTTTTACCAGTCCAAATATAAAAAGATTCTATTCCCTGTAAAACCAACAATTCTAAACCACTTATATACTGGCTAACTGGAAATTTAGGAGTTTTTTTATAGTTTGCATCAACTAATATGTTATCTTCTTTTCCCACCATAAATGGCTCTATATCTACATCTAAAGGTAAAGTATTAACAACTACTCCATTACTTAAATTTAATTTTTGAAATTGGGTAAAGGTCATACATTGGGCCAAGGGATATTTTTTTATTATTTCATTCCCATTATCGAGATTTCGGCAAACTACAGTAACTTCCTTTCCTTTTAAAGCATACAATGTAGTTTTAGCCATGTTTCCGCTTCCTAAAATATAATATTTACCTGAAAAATCTTTTTCTAATTCAGTAAAAATTGCCATCATCCCTAAGACATCGGTGTTATATCCAATCCACTGGTCTCCCTCTTTTTTTACTGTATTTACACTGCCAATTTCTTTAGCAACATCATCAATGATGTCTACATAGGGAATAATTTTATCTTTAAGTGGATATGTAACATTAAACCCTTTATAGATTTCTTTTAAATATTGGATTTTGTCCTTTAACTCTTCCCCTTTAATTTCTTCTCTACCGTATTGGGCAGGGATATTAAATTGTTGGAACCAGTAATTATGCATTTGTGGCGATAAGCTGTGATTTACAGGATTTCCTATAACACAATATTTCTCCATTTAAGTTACCTCCCTATTCTTACAAATTATTAAAATTAATATTAAATTTTCTGTTGACATTTATTATATGAAATGATAGTATAAAATTGAACCACTGAAAGTGCGAATGCATTGTAGGTGGTGTTTTTTTATTTTATATTTTTAGGATAATTTACTATACCAAATTCATTATCCGAGGTAGCTTTACAATTTAAACATTCTTTAATTATTTTCAAAAAATTGATTATATCATTCATATTAAGTATATTACTTACTCTATTTGCCCAATTATCATTTATAAATGTTTTAGAACTATATAAATAAACTATATAAGCTACTAAATCAGCAACTTGTAAAAAATAAGATTCCTTTGAATCTTTAGGCAAAGGATCCTCTATAAGAAGTTTTATTTCTTTATTTAAATAATATCCTGGAAAAATTTTAGAAGGTATAAGATTATATCTTTGTATTCTCCTTGAAGTCTTTCTCATTTTCCCAATTCTACCTTCGTCTGTAATAATAAGAAAGTTGGAATTACCTTTTTCACACAAATCATTTTCAATTCTTTGTATATTATAAGAGAAAGCAACATCTAAAACATCATAGTCATTTTTTAATATATTTGGTTTTACGATAACAACATTAATTATTTTTATATCTAGTTCAGCGATACATTTAAAATATTCTAAAAGTATATTCTTTTTTGTAGAAAAATCCCAATTATAATTCCTATAAGGATTTTTATCTGTTAAAAAATCTTTTGTATGAAATTCTAATTTCATAGGAAAATTATAATTCATTTTTAATTGTCTGCGAAAATTTACTAATAAATTGTAATTGTTTTTCCACGCTTTTACATCCATATAAATACTTGTTAAAACAAATAATTTTGATGAATATTTGGGAAATCCATCATCTCCACTTTCATCAAAATATGCTATATACATAAAATTCCCTCCCTATTAAAACAATCTTTTTAACTTACACAATTTTTACTAATATATAACTTTAATCATCATTTTCACACCTACCTCGAAAATTTATAAAATTATTTACAATTATATACCTTTTTAATAAAAAAGAAAATCCCCTTCTTAAATATAGGGGATTTTCACGTTTCAACTAATTCCTCTAATTGATCTTCTTCCCTTACAGGAGGGTCTATAAAATATAGGTTGATTTGTAAATGGTTGCCTACCCGTTTCAAACCAATATCACCTAATTTTAAATTTTTGATTTCCGGCTGTTCTCTTCGACCTTCTTGAACAGCTTCCTTTATGACTTGTAAAATATCAATATTATTCCACTCAACTTTTTTAAATACTGTAACTATTTTTTCCATAAAATAAAAAAGACACCTCCTTTTATTATAGTCTATGCAAAGGGGTGTCAATTTATTCACATTATGAGGGAATACGTCCTTTTTTTGCTAAATACCGTAAAACAATTTTTTCACATTGTCTAACAATTCTCGTGCCAATAAATTCTTTAGGATTTATTGGAATTACAAGGATTGTAAATAACCCAGTGCGATTCCCTCCAAGGACATCTGTAAAAATTTGATCACCTAAAACTGCAGTTTCTTCTTTTTTACTTCCAAGTATCTCAAGGGCTTTTTTAAAGGGACTTCTCCTAGGTTTTTGTGCCTTTGAAATAAAAGGCAACCCAACTTGTTTTGCAAAATGGGCTACTCTATTTTCACTATTATTGGATACTATCGCTACTTTAAAACCATGGTTCTTTAAGTTATCAAACCATTTAACTAGCTTGGCATCGGGATTTGGGTCATTCCAACCCACTAAGGTGTTATCTAAATCAGTTATAATGGCATTGATTCCTTTCTTTTTTAGTTTATCAACATCTAAATCGTAGATAGTATTTAAGTATAAATCTGGTGTCAATTTTTTAAAAATTGTTATGGTAACCACCTCCAACTAGTTAAATTATACCATACTTTTTTAAAATTTAAAGCTTTTTAAATTCCTTCAATAATTTTCTAATTGCTTTTTTCTCTATTCGGGATACATAAGAACGGGATATTTTCATCTGTTTAGCAATTTCCCTTTGGGTGTAATAATTTCCATCTAATAAACCGTACCGCCTGTCTATGACATACCTTTCTTTTGGAGTTAATTTATTTAAAAAGCTTTGCATTTTTTCTACATTCATATTTGTATTGATTTTTTCTGCAAAATCAATTTCTATTCCCAATATATCCATTAGTGTCAATTCATTACCTTCTTGATCGATACCTAAAGGTTCTTCTAATGACATATCATCTCTACTTTTTTTATTAGCCCTTATTTGCATCAATACTTCATTTTCAATACAGCGGGCTGCATAAGTAGCAAGTTTTATACCTTTATCTAAATCAAAGGTATCTATAGCCTTTATCAAACCAACTGTACCTATTGAAATTAGATCATCATTATCGATATTGGCATTATCATATTTTTTAATAATATGGGCCACTAACCTCAAATTATGTTCTATCAATTTTCTCCGGGCATTTTTATCGCCCTTTATCGTTCTTTCAAGATATTCCCTTTCCTCTTCCTCACTTAAAGGTTGTGGAAAAGAATTATTTTTTACATAAGAAACTAATAAAGCTAATTCCTTTAAAGCAATAAATAAACTTAAGAACATCCTTTCGCCCCCCTTAAAATAGTCTATAAGATCGAAAAAGCAGTTATTAATATATTATGTTAAGGGGGAAAGGATTGTTCCTAATTTAGATTAAAAATTGTCTCTATAATCCTTTTACTGACTTCAATGGTACTTTTGCCATAACCTTCTTCAATAAAAATAGTAACTACTAACTGAGGATTTTCAGCAGGAAAAAAACCTGTTAACCAACGGTTTTGATTATCTGCAGTACCGGTTTTTACCCCTCCAAATCCCTTCAGACCTTGGGCTGTGCCAAAAATCGTCGTTTTCCTCATCATCTCCTTTAACATAGAAACACTTTTTTCATCGATAATTCTAGGACCTAGATTTTTATAATCGGGAACTTTATGGGGATTTTTTCCTATATAATAAACAATTTGAGGTGTAATCTGATAACCACCATTAGCTATTATCCCAGTAAGTTTAGCGATCTGAATCGGTGTTACTTCTAATTCCCCTTGACCTAAAGCTAGTAGGGCACTACCCTTTTTACCTATTACAGTCTCCCTAGCTGGCAATCGTCCCCTTCCTTCATTGTCAAGGCCTATGCCAGTTTTTTCACCAAAGCCTAATTTTTGAGCAAAGGCTAGAATTTCATCGGCTCCAAACTCCAATACTAAATCATAAAATACTTGGTTACAAGATAGGGCAAAACCCTCCTCAAAGGTTACCTGACCATGGGAATATTTACATAAATCCTTACATATAAACTGCCTGTTAGGGTCAACTCCCTGCTCTAAAGCATAAAGTCCTATAACCTTTTTAAAAACTGAAGCTGGATGGTAGTTTCTGTGAATTTGAACCCCTTTATTTAAATGGCTGCCATCATCAATATTTTGGAAATTCATTGTAGGTCTACTAATCATAGCATATACTTGGCCATTATAGGGATTCATGACAATAACTGCTCCCCGTTCAATTAACTTTTCTCCATCGATAACATTTTCTAATCTTTCTTGTAAAACTGAACAAAGGGTAGTTACTAACGTATTTTCATTCTTTTTTCCATCGACCCTTCTTGGGTATGTATCATATAGTGGTCTATTACTACTATCCACTACCATGATGACCTTTCCTTCCCTTCCAGCCAACTCTCTATCATATTGCCTTTCTAGTCCCGATAATCCCTGTAAGCCTTTGACTTTATAGAAGGGAGCATACCCTACAGTTCCAATTAAATGTTGGGCAATTTGAGGATTTCGAATACTTTTTTCGATAATAAAAATTATTTCTTTATCCATTTCATTAGGATAAACAATAACCTCTTGTTTTTCTCTATCTGTTAACTTAAGGAGATTTCTATCTACGATATCTCCCCTGTTGCTGTTAAAAATATAAGTGTGTATTCTTTGATTTACACTTAAGAGGGCGTATTGGCGGTGTAAAAAAATGGCATAATAGCTTATTTTTGAAAAAAGTAAAGTTATTGCTAATATAAATCCTATAAAAATGAGTTTCAGCCGGGTATAATTCATAAAAACCCCCCTGTATTTATCTTTAACAAATACCAGGGGGGTTATTCTTTTAATTATTTAAAAGGGCCAAAACTTTAGTTACCAAAATATCGATGGCAACTAGATTTTCTCCTCCTTCAGGAACTATAATATCTGCATATTTCTTTGATGGTTCTACAAATTGTAAATGCATAGGTCTTACAGTGGAAAGATATTGTTCCACTACAGAATCAATGGTACGACCCCGTTCTTTAATATCCCTCAACAATCTCCTTATTATTCTCACATCAGCATCAGTATCAACATATACCTTTATGTCAAGGAGATCTCTAATCCTTTTATCTTCTAAAATTAATATTCCTTCAAGGATTATAATCTTTCTAGGTTCAACCCTTACCGTTTCCTTTTCTCTAGTATGGGTGACAAAGGAATAAACAGGTTTTTCTATTGCCTTACCATTTCTTAAATCCTTTAAATGTTGAATTAATAATTCTGTATCAAAGGCAAAGGGATGATCATAATTAGTTTTTAATCTTTCTTCAAAGGAAATATGACTTTGATCTTTGTAATATGCATCATGTTCAATAACAGCTACATGTTCTTTATCAATACAATCAAAGATTTTTTGGGCTACCGTTGTTTTACCTGAGCCTGTACCCCCAGCTATCCCAATTATCATCGGTCTCTCCATACTATTTCTCCCTTCTAATTATTGCTAGTTCCTTGATATCTGTGTCAAATACTGCTTTGATTCTTTGTTGGGGATGAGGGGCTTTCTCAATTTCATTGCCATCCATATCCCACATTTTTAAAATTTTCCCTTCTTTAATAACACCACCAGGCATTAATATATCAAAACTTTGCTCTAAGTTAAAGTTATTTCTCTGTTCAATTATAGCAGTTCTTCCATCTTCAAAGACTTCTAAAACTAAAGCAACAAAATCTATATCCCTTATATAGTGGGAACTTTCATATGTCTGCCCATCTGGTCCAACCTTTTCTTTATAAAACCCGGAAGTAAAATGACGATGACTTGATTTTGCCAATTCCCCCAACCATTTAGGATCAAATTGATAATCTTTACCTTTAGCAAGTATTTCATCTAATACCTGACGATATGCATTAACAACTGTAGCTACATAGTTAACACTTTTCATTCTACCTTCTATTTTCAAGCTATCAATTCCAACTTCAACTAGTTCATGTAAAAACTCAATAGTCCTTAAATCTTTAGAACTAAGAATATAGCTTCCCCTATGATCTTCTTCTATTGGATGAAATTCATTGGGGCGCTTTTCTTCAACTAAATAGTATTTCCAACGGCATGGTTGGGCACAATCACCTCTGTTGGCATCTCTGCCTGTTAGAAAGTTGCTAATCAAGCAACGACCAGAGTAGGCCATACACATAGCCCCATGGACAAAGGTTTCTATCTCGATATCTACTTTTTCTTTAATCTCTTTTATTTCCTTTAGAGAAAGCTCCCTTGCCAATACTATCCGTGAAACCCCTTGCCCTTGCCAAAACTGGGCTGCCCTATAATTTGTTACACTAGCTTGGGTGCTGAGGTGAATTTCCATATCTGGAGCTTCTTCTTTAACTATTGATACCACTCCCGGATCAGAAACTATGACCCCATCTACTCCTACTGCCCCTAGCCAGCGAACAAAATCAGGGAGAGTTTTTAAATCTTCATTGTGGGCTAAAATATTTAAAGTTACATATACCTTTGCCCCATGGCTGTGGGCATAGTAAAGGCCTTCAAGTAATTCAGCTTCATCGAAATTTGTAGCTTTTGCCCTAAGTCCAAAATTTTTCCCTGCCAAATAAACGGCATCGGCTCCATAGGCAATAGCCACTTTAAGTTTCTCCAAATCCCCTGCAGGAGCTAATAATTCAGGTTTTTTCATAATTAACACCCCATTTTTTTACAATAAGAAACGTGGTTTTTAGGCCACGTTACTAATTTCTATTACTTTTTGCTATATTTGCTAAATGTTCTTCATAGGTTCTAGCAAAATAATGCTCTCCTGAACCGTCTTTTTTTGTAACAAAGTATAAATAATCTGTTTCCTCATAAAACAAAGTGCTATGAATGGCATTTCTCCCTGGAGCCCCTATGGGTCCTGGAGGTAATCCGGGAAAAACATAGGTATTGTAAGGATTAACAATTTTAGTGTCAGAGATTAGTACCGGTTCCCTTTCTGTAAAATAAAAGACAGTGGCACAGGACTGTAAAGCCATATTGATCTTTAACCGGTTATGGAAAACTCCAGCGATAATAGGCCTTTCCTTGTCCACCATTGCCTCTCTTTCAACAATAGAAGCTAATGTTACCACTTGGTGAACTGACATCCCTAACTCTTCAGCCCTTTTTCGGTATTCTTCAGGAAAATTTCTCTCAAAATTCCTTAACATTATATTAATAATTTCCCACTCACTACTATCTTCAAATACCTCATAGGTATCTGGAAAAAGGTATCCTTCTAATCTATAGTCGACATTATCAGGTATTCCCTGGATAAACCAATAATCAAATTCTCCATTTTGGATTAAATCCAAGAATTCATCTTTATTTATCAATCCTTGATTCTCCAAACGGGTTGCTATTTGCTGGATTTTCAATCCTTCTGGAATAGTAAACCTCACAGTTGGTTTTTTTAGTTTTCCTTCTAAGAGAATTTCCGTCAATTCTCTATAAGATAAACCATCATTTAATTGATAGATACCTGCTTGGAGCCTGGAACTATAATTATATCTTCGTAAATAAAGACGATATAAAAGGGAATTTTTTATTACCCCATGATCCTCTAAAATTTCCGCAATAGCTGCTGGAGAAGTTCCTATAGGTATGACTATTTCCACATTATTTTCACCTTTTCCAGGAGGTAAAGTGAGAATATAAAGGGCTATGGAAAGGATTATTATTAAAACTAAAAGGACTGAAGCTGCAATTGCTAATAATCTAAAGACTTTACTTTTCTCCAGATTAAGGGTCATTTTCTCCCCTCCCGGAAGTTTCTATTCTAAATCTTCATCCTCTTCATCATATTCAATTATAGCATGATAAGCATCTTCAACTTCTTCAATGATTTGGGGATCCTCAACGGCTGTGAAATGTTCTTCACCATTTTCATCAACTGTAACTTCAAAAACATAAAGTTCAGCATCATCGTCATCTAGTTCATCTACCGCTAACAATAGGGCATATTCCCTATCATCTTCAAAGATTATCCTTTCATATTCTACAAATGTGTGTTCCTTTCCCTCATCATCCACTAAAACAATTTTAACATCTTCTTCATTATACATTTTACATTTCTCCTTTACTTTTTATTTTTATCTAAATATGTTTGTAAAATTAACATGGCAGCCATTTTATCCACCACTTTTTTTCTTTTGTTTCTACTGACATCTGCACTTATAAGTTGCCGTTGAATTTCAGCGGTAGTCAATCTTTCATCTTGTAATACAATATTTAGTTGAGGAAACCGCTTTTGCAAAACTTCAGCAAATTCTTGGCTCATAATTGCCCTAGGACCTAAAGTATTGTTCATATTCTTAGGTAGTCCTATAACAATAGTAGAAACTTCATAATCCTTAATTATTTGAGCTAGTTCCTCAAGTTCATCCTGCCCTTCTCTTTTAATTACCTTTAATCCTTGGGCAGTTAACCCTAGTAAATCAGAAACTGCTACACCAATAGTCTTTTCTCCTAAATCAAGTCCCATACATCTCATGAAAGCACCTCTAAAAGAATATAACCATATTATACAACATTTCTAAAAAGATTACATACCAAATTTAAAATTATTTTCTTGCCCCCTTCTACAAAAACCTTTGAAGGGGGCTGATGTCATTACTTAATAACAACATCAATATAATTTTTAACCAATTCTTCTAAGATCTCATCTCTTTCAAGTTTTTTAATTTTAACCCTAGCATTGTTATGGCTTGTAATGTAAGCAGGGTCACCAGATAAAAGATAACCTACTATCTGATTCATAGGATTATAACCCTTTTCTTGCAAGCTTTTATAGACATCGGTCAAAATTGCCTTAACATCTGCTACTTCCTTTTGAGTAGTAAATTTCATCGTATGTTGGGATTCAGTCATAATGTCTAACCCCCTTTTCATTTATTTGTATTAATCCATATTCGACAAATTTAGATAATTTCCTCTAAATTTGCAGTTAAACTTAATTTTCCCAAATTAAAATCTCCTATTCAAGGATATTATATACTTTTTCTAATGCCTCATCAATTTTGTCGATATTTTTTCCACCAGCTTGAGCCATGTCTGGGCGTCCACCGCCTCCACCTCCAGCTACTTGGGCAACTTCTTTAATTATTTTACCACAATGTATACCATTTTTTACGGCTTCTGAAGTGGCTTTAGCTACAAAGTTAACTTTATCTCCTGTTACAGTCCCAAGTACAACTAAGGCATTATTTCGGTTTTCCACCACTGAATCCGCCAATTCCCTTAAAGTATCGACATTTGTAACATTTACTTTTTTAACAAATACTTCCGTTTCTCCTACAATCTTTTTAGTTTCTAAGATTTCTTCTTTAATAGACTTGGCCAATTTTTGGAGTAAACTATTGATTTCCTTTTCTTGTTCTTTAACTTTTTCTATTAAACCTTCAGCCTTTTCCACTACATCACCTAATTGACATTTGAAAAGTCCTGCCAAATCTTCGATAGTTCTTTGATATCCTTCTAAAATTTCAAAGGCTTTATTTCCAGTTACCCCTTCAATTCTCCTTAAACCTGAGCCAATACCACCTTCAGAAATAATTTTAAAGTATCTAATTTCTGAGGTATTTTTAACATGGGTTCCACCGCAAAGTTCTAAACTGTATTCTCCCACTGCCACTACCCTTACTTGTTTTTCATACTTCTCACCAAATAATGCCATTGCTCCTTTTTTTCTAGCACTTTCTAAGTCCGTTTCTTCTGTTGTAACAGGTAAGGCTTTTTCTATTACTTCATTGACCTTTTGCTGAATTACAGCCAGTTCTTCTTTTGTTAAAGGCCCAAAATGGGTAAAATCAAATCTCAACCGTTCAGGTCCCACTTCTGATCCTGCTTGTTCTACATGGGAACCTAACACTTCCCTTAATACTTTATGGAGAATATGGGTTGCTGTATGGTTTTTTTGTATATTTTCACGATAATTTTTATCCACTGAGAATTCAGCTGTTTGACCTACTGAAATACTACCATTAGTCACTTTTCCTTTTAAAAGAATATAACTTCCTTTTTTCTGGGTATCAATTACCTCAAAACTTCCACTTGAGGTAATTACTACACCCTTATCTCCCAACTGTCCTCCACCTTGTGGATAAAAAACACTGTTTTCAGTAACTAAAAATACCTCTTCCCCTACTTCTGCCTTTTCTACTTCAACATTGTTTTTTAAGATAGCAACTACTTTATCTTTATTAACGATATTTGTATAGCCTATAAAATTACTTTTTTCTAAGTTATTTAATTTTATTACTTCTTGGGTACCCATGGCTTCAACTTCACCCCTGGCTTCCCTTGCCCTTCTTCTCTGAACTTCTAGCTCTTGTTTATACCCCTCTTCATCTAATATAAATCCTTTTTCTCCAATTACTTCTTTAGTTAAATCTAATGGGAAACCATAGGTGTCGTATAACTTAAAGGCGATATCTCCTGGAAATACTTGTCCTTTAGTTAGTTTAGCCAACTCATTTTCCAAAAGTTGCATTCCTTGTTCTAAAGTTTGGGCGAATTTCTCTTCTTCTAATGTTACTACTTTTACAATGTAATCCCGTTTAGTTTTAAGTTCAGGATATCCGTCCTCCATTAGTCCGATTACTACATCAACTAATTTATACATAAACATTTCCTTTAATCCTAAAAGTAAGCCATAGCGAACAGCCCTTCTCAAAAGACGTCTTAAAACATAGCCCCTTCCTTCATTACTGGGAAGTACCCCATCAGCTACCATAAATACTACAGCTCTACTGTGATCTGCAATAACTTTTAAAGAAACATCTATTTCCTCTTTTTCTCCATATTTTTTACCAGTAAGGGCTTCCATTTTTTGAATGATAGGGAAAATGATATCTATTTCAAAATTGTTGTTAACACCTTGCATTACCGCTGCAATTCTTTCTAATCCCATACCGGTATCAATGTTTTTACTAGTTAAAGGGTGATAATTTCCATCTTCATCTTTATCGAATTGGGTAAAAACTAAGTTCCAGACTTCTAAGTATCTATCACAGTCACATCCAGGTTTACAATCCTCTTTACCGCATCCAAATTTTTCCCCTTGATCTACATATATTTCTGAACAAGGACCACATGGCCCCACTCCAACTTCCCAAAAATTATCCTTTTTACCTAATCTAACAATTTTCTCTTCAGGTATGTTAATTAAATCTTTCCAGAGATTATAAGCTTCTTGGTCTTCTTCATAAACACTTACCCATAAATTTTCAGGGTTTAAGCCTAAATTCTCTGTAAGAAACTCCCATGCCCATTTAATAGCATCTTCTTTGAAATAATCACCAAAGGAAAAGTTTCCTAACATTTCAAAAAAAGTATGATGTCTCGCAGTTTTACCTACATTATCGATATCTCCAGTTCTGATACATTTTTGGCAAGTACTAACCCTGGGATTTTCCCTTTTAAGTTTACCAGTAAAATAATCTTTAAAAGGTGCCATCCCAGCTCCGATTAGTAAGAGACTTGGATCATTTTGGGGAATTAGTGATGCACTTTCTAAAACATCATGGTTTTTACTTTTAAAAAACTCCAAATACCGTTTTCTAATTTCACTGGTTTTCATAAATCTCTAGTCTCCTTTCATTATTTTTTCTAAGTTTTATGTAGCATGTTAATTAAATACAAGATCTACTTATTGAAACTATAAAATAAGTCCCTGTTGAAAATCAACAGGGACGGAGTTACCGCGGTACCACCCTTATTGCCTAAAGGCCACTCATTTGGTTATAACGGAACCACCGGTATGTTTTGCATACATCTCAGGGGTAGCTTTCAGTAGCTTGTAAATAAAGATCTTGCAGCCTGAGGATCTTCTCTCTGAAAATTACAGTGGCTACCTACTCATCCCTTCACAGATAATTATCGATTTTTATTTGCAATTTATTATATACTTTGTTCATTACCTTGTCAAATATTTCTAAGATTTAATTTTTAAACATCCCTTCTGGCAAATAATGTCTTAAAAAGTTACGAACTAAAATTCTTATTATCGCCATTACTGGAACACCAATTATCATTCCGATAATACCGAAAAACTTTCCACCAGCTAAAAGGGAAAAGATTACTAACAAGGGATGCATTCCCATCTTTTTACCTAATACCTGGGGAGCAACTAAATTACTTTCAATTTGTTGAATAATTATAATACCTATAGCCACTTTTAACGCTAACATAGGGCTGGTAAATAGAGCGACTATCACTGAAGGTACAGCTCCGATAAAAGGACCAAAATATGGTATGATATTGGTCACCCCAGCGATTATACCTAAGATAAGGGAAAAGTCTACTCCAATAATTAATAACCAAAGATAAGTTAAAACACCGATAAAGGAACAGATTATAAATTGTCCCCTAATATAATTACCCAATGATTCATCAATTTCTCCCATAACTTTTAAAAACTTTTGCTGCTTTCTTGGAGAAATTAACCTAAGTAGATAATCTTGAATTAAGTAATAATCCCTTAAGCAATAGAAAGTTAATACTAATACCAAAAATATTTGAAAAGTTGTAACTGCTGCACTGATACCCCTTTGAGGGATTGTTTTTAAAAAGTTAATAATTCCTTCTTCTAAAAGATTTGCATTTTTTTGGATGCTTTGTTGAATACTTTCAGGTAACTCTAAGCGATTTATTTGTTCATTGATATCTACAATATATTCTCGAATTTTTACAGAATACTCCGGAACTAAACTTTCCAAGCGGGTAATTTCAGAATAAATGACTGGAATTAACTTGGCTATTGCAGTAAAGATCAATAAAAAGAACAGTAAGTAAATTATCATAACACCTAAAATCCTAGGTATCTTCCTTTTTTCTAATAATACTACAATGGGATTTAATAAATAGGCCAATATATATGAAATAATAAATGGTGTTACTAAAGAAATTATTTGTTGTCGGTATGTATATAAAACTATTAAAGAAAAAATTATAATTCCCAATTTTAAAATTAACTTGACATATTTATTTGAGAAAAACTCCCTTATCGTCATTATCAACACCTCCCCCTTTATTTTAACATTCTATGCTAATAAATGGAATAAAATTTCTTAATTTAAAGGCAGTCTATTTTTCTAGACTGCCCCTTCTCTTGTGTTTAGTAATAGTTAGTCTCGTAGGCTTTTTCCTTCTACCAATAATTCTTCTGTTATCATCTTCATTAATTTCATTAAGTTGTTCTTCTTCATCTTCATCATATTCTTTAAAGTAATCGTTGTACTCGTCTTCATTAAAGTTTATTGCATCTATATCTTTTTCTGTATTTAAATCCTTTAGGAAACTATCCTCCTGATCAAACAAAAAACTTTTGTTTTTTTCCCTACTTTTTAAAATTTGTCCAATTGCTACTCCTATAATACCGCCGATAATTAATCCCCGTAGATAACCCCGTCTCAATTTAGCACCTCCTAGTAGTCTTCTAATGCCACTAAAGTACCTTCATCATCCACCTCAAAAACTCCAGTTACAGAATTTTTACTATCTACATTAAAAAGGACAAAACACTGCCAACAATAATATTGATTATTAGCCACCTTGCCTATTTCCTTTGAATTACAAACAGGGCAAAACATAATTTAAACCTCCATTAATATTCTTCTACATTAGACCAATAGTCAGCACCTTCCTCTGCTTTTTCCCAAACCTGTTCTAATTTTGATAAACGCTGTAATAAGAGGTCTTTTTTTGTTGCATTTCTTTCAAAAAAATCTACAACATAGTTAGGTACCACTACTGTATCCTTTCCATATATTGTTGACCTAGGCAAGGGAATTATACCTCTTCCTTCTAAAATATCATGAATTATACCTTCAGAAACTTCAAAACCTATAATATGGCCATTGTTTTCATTTACAAAAATATCTCCAATTATGCCAAGATTTTTACCTGATTGGGTAAATACTGGTTTTGTCAACATATCTTTGAAATTTATAGAATCACCAAAGGATTTTAGATCATTTTCAAATTTTATATCTTCTTTATCTATAATTATAGCACCTTCACCAATATTTTTTATTTCCTTTATATCAACAATTTTTTTATCCCTTAAAAACCCCCCTTTATCTAATATAAAACCTGTAATAGCACCTTTACTTAAGTTTAATAATATTTCTTGCACTATTCCTATTTTTTCCCCATTAGTAGTTATTATTAAGGGTAAACCGATGATGTCGCTAATTTTTAACAAAATCTTCACCCCCTCTTAGTTTAGTATTTCCGAAAAAATATAAAAAAATAACCACTGAAAAGTCAGTGGTTAGCGGCAGATTTGGAAATGGTTACATTTTTTAGTTTTCCGTTAACTAAATAAACTCCTAAAACTATTATCGTTCCACCTAAATATTGAAAAAAACTCAAACTTTCCCCTAAAATAAAGTAGGCAGCTATAACTCCCACAAAAGGGGATAAATTAATATAGACGTTTGTACCAGATGCCCCTAACTCTTTTAAGCTAAAAAGATAAAGAAAATTAGCTAAAGCAGAACATAATAATGCCAAATAAGCTATGGAAAAGAGGGTTAAAGGTGAAGGTATGAAAAGTTTAGGGCCTTCCAATAAAGCTATGGGAAATAAAAATATAGTCCCATAGATCATCTGGTATGCCGTTATCGTTAAAGTAGGAATATGGGGCTCAAAACCTCTACTGATAATAGAATAAACAGACCAACTTATTGCTGCTCCCAACATTAAAAAACTACCTATTACTTCATTTTGATTTCCTTGAATAGTAATAGAATTACCAATTACCATTATAACTCCAATTATTGAAACGGTAACCCCTAAAGTTTTATTTAAATTTGTAGGGATTTTAAGGAAAATAACTTCCATAATTATAGTGAAAATGGATATTGTAGCTAAAATAATGGTTCCATTGGCAGCGGACATAATGTTAAAACCGTGATTTTCAAATAAAAAGTAAAGACTGTAACCCACCAATCCACAGATCATAAATTTTAAATGGGTTTTCCCACTAATTTCAACTCTGCCATATTTCTTATAGCTTATTCCTAGCAACAAAATACCTGCAATAAAAAACCTTACTGTTGCCAATACCGATGGTGTTAATTCCCTTAAAGCTAATTTAGTTATAGATCCAGAAACTCCCCACAGTAAGATGGTAATTAATATAGCTAAATTAGCTAATGCTGCCCTAGAATTTTTCAACTTCACCATAGTCTACCCCAAAGGTTTCTACTGTAACCTTTTCGATTTTTTCTTCTACTAATGGCCTATCATATAAATTTCTTTTTACATTGACAATCCTATCTACTTCTTCCATCCCTTCTATTACTTTACCAAAAGCTGCATATTGACCATCTAAATGGGGAGCTTTTTCTACCATAATAAAAAATTGGGAACCAGCGGAATTAGGATCCATGGTTCTAGCCATAGATAACACACCTCTGTCATGGGCTAAAGGATTGGGAAAACCATTTGAAGTAAACTCTCCTTTAATGCTGTAGCCAGGGCCACCAGTGCCATTTTTCTCTGGACATCCTCCTTGTATCATAAACCCTGGTATTACCCTATGAAAAATCAAACCATCATAAAAGTTCTTTTGAATTAAACTGATAAAATTCCTTACAGTATTAGGAGCTATTTCTGGATATAACTCTGCTTTAATGATATTTCCGGTCTCCATTTTGATTGTTACTATTGGATTTTTAGCCATTTTTAACATCCTTTCTCATTTTCTTTTATTAAACTAAATCGGGGGATTACTTTTCCTTCTACTTCCACCAGTTCTTCAAACATTTTCCTTGGTCTGACCCAAAGGGAAAAATCACCATATAAACACTGATAAACAACCATTTCTTCTAAAGTCTCTGAATGTTTAGCAATATGTAAAACTTTATATTCATTACCTTTATAATGGCGGTATCTCCCTCCAATTATTATTGCCATCTACATCACCTGCCTTGCATTATCAGTAGTTAATTATTATTATAATATAAGTTAAGGAAAAAGATAAATAGATATTTTATGAAGGATAGTGTCAACTTTTTATAGGATATTTATAAATTGATGACCACTCTATTTTGGTTTATAAATTAAATGTTCCATTATGCATATCTTTCAAACATTTAAACATTGGTATGACTTTACCTTTGCTTAATATAGGTACATTATTTAATAGTTCACGTGCCTTGGTATAGGTATTTTTGATCTTTAGGACAATATTTTTTTCCAGGCTATAGCTTTTCTTTGCTTCTGATTTTAAATGTTTAAGTGTAATTTTGCCACCACTACTTAAATATGCTCGTAACTCAGCCATTGCCCGCAGTCCTTCACGACTCCAACCCATTGGTCGGCTGCTTAAGCGGCTTGATAGTA